>JAHDDM010000184.1 GCA_020629355.1 Rhodospirillaceae bacterium | reverse complement strand
CGAGGCAAAGTCGATGCTTTTGCCTTGGCTTTTGACCGCCATACGCCGCCAGAATTTTCCCGCACCCTCAAGAGGATAGCCTGAACGCGCCAGAATATACATCCCAATATAATCCGCTTCACGTTCAAAATCCACCGAATAGCTCGATGCTGCAATCTGGCCTCCAGTGCGTGTGAACGTCGTGCCTGTACCCAAAAGACCATCGAAAATTGCACCAATAACCGCACCACCTAAGGCATTGGTTTTTTGAGCGGTAACATGACCTTCGGTATTATGCGCCAGTTCATGCGCCATGACCAGAGCAAGCTCTTGATCGGTTCGGGCAAAATCCGCCATGCCGCTCAGGATAACAATACGCTCACCGTCTGCATAGGCATTCACCGCATCACCATGTTCCAGCACGACGGGATAATCACAGACCAGATTCGGTCTAAAGCGATAATCATGCCTTTGGCCTTTGCGTAAGATGCCGAGCTGATAGGAATCACGACGGGATTCCAGATATTCTGATAGTGTCTCGTGGCCGTTTTTACCAACAGATAAAGCCATTCCACCCACCGCAACAATCGTATCCAAAGGCCGCAAGCCTGCCTGATAGGCTGGGCTTTGCGGATAGACGCTGGTAAGTTTGGGGTGCTCTGCCAGACCATACAGAGCATTTGCCGCACTCCAGTATTTTTCCTCTATTTTCTGTTGGCTGATGACTTGGAAACCAAATTCGGTATCGCGTTCTTCACAGAACTCTAATCCTGCCAGCTTCACTTCATAGCCAATACGCTGGACGCGGTTATGCGTATCCACCTGCTGCTCAAGAAACATCTGATATTGCAAAGAACGTTCCTGATCCAAGGCCTGTTTTGAAACGCTCGGTCCAACATGTTTTGGAGCGACAAGGCAACCTGTGACCAGCAGGCTACAGCAGAGCAAGAGTATCTTATGATTTTTGGGCATTGGAGAGTTCTCGATGAAAGGTTTGTACGATATGCTGATCAAAAAGCAGCTTATTCGCTGTAATCTCTGCCAGAGCAACACTACGATGTTGCCCACCAGTACAGCCAAAAGCAATGGTCAGGTAACTTTTACCTTCCTGTGCAAACCTTTCCAAAGTCACATTGAGCAAGGTTTTTAGCGCATCATAAAAGGCTGGATAGGCAGTATCTTCGGCGACATAATTTGCCACAGAGGTTTCTGTGCCGTTACGGTCACGGAGTTCGGCAACATAATGCGGATTCCGCAAGAAACGGACATCAAAAACCAAATCTGCATCTCGTGGTATTCCGCGACCATAGCTGAAGGAAACCACGCGGATGCGCATTCTTTCTTCGGGCTGTTGCAGGTTCAGTTTTTCCAAGCGTTCCTGATGCTGCCAGATATTCTGATTAGTAGTGTCAAGGTGCATATCTGCCATATTCAAAAGTGGACTAACCAACTCACGCTCAAGGGCGATCCCTTCTTGTAATCGAATGTCTCGTGCCATGGGATGGGCGCGCTTGGTTTTGCTGAAACGCTGCACCAATTCATCTTCAGCACAGTCCATGTAGATGAGCGTAAAGACCCTGCCAATTTTCTGCCGAATTTCCTTGAGGGTCTGTGCCACAGTCGAGGGATTAAAGTTCCGATTACGGACATCAATCGCCAGAGCCATTGGCCCAGTTCGAGCCTCGATCACGGCTTCCAGAAAATGCGCTGGCAGATTATCGATGGTCTCGAAACCGAAGTCCTGTAAAATATTCAAAGTGCTGGAAATGCCCGCACCAGACAGTCCTGTGACGATCACGACTGCTGGCTGGTCTTCAGGTAAGGGATTGCTCATGGAACTTAGTTCTCCTGTTGGATATGGAAGGGCTTTTTCAGCTTCGCTGTTGGGATCATACCACGGACTTGCGCGGGTTGATTCGGATCAAGATCAGCCACAATAACATCCAGTCCTGCTGCTGCACCTTGTGCTAAAATCTTGCCCCAAGCGTCCACCATCAAGCTATGGCCATAGGTCTCGCGCCCATCTTGATGTATCCCGCCTTGGCAACAGGCCAGCATCAATGCACCGTTTTCTATCGCACGGGCTTGGACTAATGTCTGCCAATGTGCCGCCCCCGTTGTGGCGGTGAAGGCCGCAGGTGCAGTAAGAATAGTCGCGCCAGCCTGAGCCAGAGCTTGGTACAGGTGCGGAAATCGGAGGTCAAAGCAAATCGCCATGCCAAGACCACCCCAAGGGGTGTTGATGATCACGGCTTTTTTGCCGCCTGAAAATGCAGCAGATTCGCGGTAACTTTCGCCGTTTTCGAGGTCAACATCGAACAGATGAATTTTATCGTATTTGCCGCGTAAAGACCCACCTGCATCGATGACATAACCGCGATTGTAAAAGAATTGCTTTTTGGGAATAATCAACGAACCCACATGCAGCCAAACCCCGTAATGTAATGCGAGTTCTTGTAGGGCTTCAAGGAAAACCATGCTTGAAAAACATGCAAGTTCTTCCCTTGCTTTGGCCTTGTCAATCTGCATCAAATTCGCCATTTCAGGCAGTTGGATCAATTCTGCACCTGCATCTGCTGCCTTGGCAAGACCCGCGCTGATCAAGGCAAGATTTTCAGCTATTTTATCCGTGGCGCAAAATTGCACGCAAGCAGCCCGAAGCGGAGGAAATTTCGACAT
>JAHDDM010000183.1 GCA_020629355.1 Rhodospirillaceae bacterium | reverse complement strand
CACAGGTCTATGATTTTATTCAAGGTCTGCCTGAAGGTTTCGATACCATTGTTGGCGAGCGCGGCCTGAAGCTCTCTGGTGGCGAAAAACAGCGAGTGGTGATTGCACGCACGATACTGAAAAACCCTGGGATTCTACTGCTTGATGAAGCAACCTCTGCTTTGGATACGGCTACTGAGCGGCATATTCAGCATACCTTAAACAGCCTATCCCAAGGCCGCACCGTGATGATCATTGCGCATCGGCTTTCGACGATTGTCCATGCCGATCAAATTATCGTCATGCAGGATGGTCGTATTGCTGAAACGGGTAGCCACCAGGAATTGCTGGAAAAGAGTGGTCTATATGCCGAAATGTGGCAGAACCAAATCAGGCATGAAAATGAAGCCGATTGATGAAGAAGACTATTTAGCTGCTTTCCTGTAGCTGTGTAAAATCGGCTCAGTATAGCCAGAGGGCAGGTCTGTCCCCTGAAACACCAAGGCCATTGCTGCCTGGAAAGCAAAATCATTAAAGTCTGGTGCCATGTTGCTGTAGTGCGCATCACCAGCATTCTGCTGATCAACCACTAAAGCCATTTTCTGCATCACGCGCTGCATTTCTTCAGGCGAAATAATACCATGTAGCAGCCAATTTGCCATCATTTGCGCAGAAATTCTACAGGTGGCTCGGTCTTCCATCAAGGCAACATTATCTATATCAGGCACTTTTGAGCAGCCCACCCCTTGATCAACCCAACGCACGACATAGCCCAGAATCCCTTGAGCGTTATTTTCCGCCTCGCGTATAATCTCTTCGTGGCTGAGGTTCTCGCCTGCCAAAAGTGGAATTTCCAGCAAATCACTCAAACGATCACGCCGTGGCTCTTGCGCTATTGTTTCTTGAATAGCACGAACATCCACCTGATGATAATGCAGCGCATGTATAGTCGCCGCAGACGGTGAGGGCACCCACGCACAATTCGCCCCTGCAAGCGGATGGGCAACTTTTTCTTCGAGCATCCCTGCCATTCTGTCTGGCATTGCCCACATGCCCTTGCCAATCTGTGCCTTGCCGCGCAAACCACATTGAAGACCAATCTCGACATTGCGTGCTTCGTAGGCCGCAATCCACTTCTGTTGCTTAATACGATGTTTCGGCAGGAATGCGCCAGCGTGCATAGCCGTATGAATTTCATCACCAGTACGATCCAAAAAGCCCGTATTGATAAAAGCCAGCCGATTTTTTGCAGCACGAATACACTCTTTCAGATTCACCGAGGTGCGCTTTTCCTCGTCCATAATGCCAATCTTGACCGTATAACGTGGCAGGCCAAAGGCTTCCTCAAGAAAACTAAAAATATCATCGGTTAATGCAACCTCTTCTGGCCCGTGCATTTTCGGCTTGACGACATAAATCGAACCTGCGCTTGAGTTCATCCGCGCGCCCATCAAATCATGCATCCCCGCAACTACTGTTGTAATGGCGTCCAACAGCCCCTCGAAAGTTTCGTTGCCCCTGCAATCACATACCGTAGGGTTCGTCATCAAATGCCCAACATTCCGAACCCACAACAAAGCACGACGCTTCAACAGGTGCTCCTTACCATTCGGATCATAATAGACAGAATCTTTATTCATGGCGCGGACGATGGTTTTTCCGTCTCTGGTGAAGGTCTCCTCAAGATCACCGCGCAATAGCCCTAGCATATTCCGATAGGCCGCAACCTTATCACGCGCATCTACTGCCGCAACAGAATCCTCAAGATCCATAATCGCACTCAACGCTGATTCCATCTCAATATCGGCTAACTCAGCAGGATGAAACTTACCAATCGGAGTCGAAGAATCAATATGTAGTATCACATGCAGGCCATTATTCTTCAGCACGATACGCCGAGGTCTCGCAGGGTCATTGCCGCGATAGCGAACATACGCCGAGGGGGACACCAACCCTGCCTGACGATCAAACGTGCCAGCACAAAACTGATTGTTCTCAATGCGATAATTTGTGACTTCGCTGTGCGACATATCCACAAGGGGGAACGTTGCATCAAGCCAATCTTGCGTCCATTTAATCACCGCATGCGCACGATCAAGATCAAAATCCGTGCCTGGAAGTCCCGAACCTAAAGTATCCGTGCCATAAAGGATATTAAACAGCGAGCCATAACGGGCGTTCGCTGCATTCAAGGCATAGCGCGCATTGGAAATCGGCACAACAAGCTGTGGACCAGCAATATCGGCAATTTCAGGGTCAACATTTTCACTGGTGATGCAAAAGTCCTCACCTTCAGGAACAATATAGCCAATCTCGCGTAAAAAGCTCTCCTGCTGCTGAGAAGAACAATCAGGATTCTCGCGATACCAAACATCAAGTTGACTTTGCAGTTCATCACGCCGCGCCAGCAAAGCCGCCTGCCTTGGGCTAAACTCATCCAAAAGTACATTCAAGGTCTGCCAGAATTTTTCGGCGGAAATATCCAAACCTTGCAACAGCTCCTGCTCGACAAAAAGCTGATAGTTTGGGGCAATAATCAACGGAATAGCAGGAGGGCGCATGAAAAAACCTTAAATAGAGACAGGCCTATGGAAACAGTAAGAAAATAACACCTCCAATCAATAGATGCAAAGTATTACTGCTGTCGATATGGGCTGGCGGCATAGACTCCTAATATCCGT
>JAHDDM010000182.1 GCA_020629355.1 Rhodospirillaceae bacterium | reverse complement strand
CACCCAAACCCTCTGCCTGTGCTGTAAGAGCCTCGCGACTAAGAGACACAAGATTACCCAGTTCCTGCTCAACAAGCGCAAAATTGTTTTGTTCTCGTGCAGACCGCCACGCCATTTCACAAGTGGTCTTGGCTTCTGTTAATCGTACCTGTAGGTCTTTCGGTATCAGCAAAATTGCAGTGACTTGACGGCGCATTTCGTGCAAATTGGCACGATTCCAAGCATCATCTGGGCAATCAGCCGTCGAATCGATGATTTCTGCCATGGCCTCAAGCTTCTCGTAGGCGACGGACTCTAACGTTGCCACTTGCTGCCCACGCCGCTCCGCCGCCGCCTCTGGCATCAAGACCGCTGCATACCAATCCAATACTGCCATGCTTTCACGCAACAGAGCGATAGTACGAAAGCCAGTCTGTAATTCTGCATAACTCATAAGCCAAGTTCTTTCGCGCGCTGAATTCCAAAGATGATGTACATCACCAATAGAACCAACGCCAGACCATACCAAGTAACGGCATATTCCAGATGGGCATTGTGGATTTTCAATTCTTTAGTGCTGGGCAAAACCTCGCCTTCTTGGATCAGTTTAATATAAAAGCCAGTATTCAGGTTTTCCAGTCCAGTGTGGGCTTTCATCATCGGTAGATCCAGCGTGTACCAGGTATTTTTCACGGTGTCATTTTTGGGCAGAACCCATGCCCGTATGCCCGTTGGCGGTCGTGCTATGCGAAACATGCCCTCGATAGTGGAGGGTTCGGTGAGCAAAGCCACGGATTTTTGGTTGCGGTAATCGGATTCCGTCCAGCCGAGGTTGATCAAAATTTCTTGACCATTATCCAACCGCATTGGGGTCAGAATATACAGCCCTGGCTCTCCTGCTGGGGAACGACCTGTTTGATACATTTCATGCTCGCGCAACAGAAGCCCTGTGATACGGACACGGCGAAATTCTTCGTGCGGTTTCGGCCCCATTTTCCAGAGCGGCTCAAAATCTATCCAGTCAATAACAGGCGCGGCAATATTGGCCTCGAAACGATGAATAAGCTCCTGCTTCCAGAACAGACGCTTGACCTGCCATGTACCCAATCCAGTCAACACCACCAGAGACAACAGGACACAGATGGTCATCGTGAGCGAAGGCGCGAACCCTTTAATCATACCTTAATCCTCGATTCGGTTTTCGTCACAATCGCCAGAGCGCGTGCGGTATTGCAATGCCACCATGAGACCTTTGAAAAACGTCAACATCAGATATGCGCCGCCTAAGCACACCACGGTCATAATTATGCAGCCACAGTGGCGGGGCATAAAGGACTTCCAGCAGCATCATCTGAGCCACCACAATTCCACCCAAGATCAGGATAATAAAGACCGCCGGGCCGTCGCCCGAATCGGCATTTTCAAGATTCAAGTCACAATGATCACAACGCGGTGTCACCTTCAGAAAGCTTTGGTACAATGCCCCCTCGCCACAACGCGGGCAACATTTGCGTAGGGCAACCCGAAGCGGAGAAACCATCAAGACACGCTGAGCCAATAGACGCAAACAAACAGGAACAGCCAGACCACATCGACAAAATGCCAGTACCAGGCAGCGGCCTCAAGACCAAAGTGCTGATCGGTCTTGAAGTGCTTGCGCTTGGCACGCAAATAGCACACATACAGGAAAATCGTTCCAACCAGAACGTGGAAGCCGTGAAATCCTGTTGCCATATAGAATGTCGAGGCAAAAATTCCATCGGTGAAACCGTAGCTCAGGTGCGAATATTCATAGACTTGCAGAATGGTAAAGATAATACCGAGGATTACCGTAAGACCAAGTGCCGCAACAACATCAGGGTTTTTGCCTTGTTCGGTCACTGCATGGTGCGCCCAAGTGACGGTTGTTCCTGAAAGGAGCAAAATCAGGGTAAGCAGTAGCGGCAAGTCCCAAGCATCAACTGGCTCAATGCCTTCTGGTGGCCAAGCCTGAAATAGGCTGGCGTCAAAAAACGCCCAAAAGAATGCGGCAAAGAACATCACTTCAGAGGCAATAAACAGCATCATGCCATAGCGTATGCCTAACTGTACCACAGGCTTGTGATCACCCTGCATGGCCTCTTTGATGACATCACGCCACCAGACATACATGGTAAACAGAATCCCAAGCGTACCAGGTGCAATCACCCAAACTCCCATATCGGTAAACAAATTGCCGCCAAAGGCTTCAGGATGCATGTAGGCAAGCAAGCCTGCAACCATCAAGAGCGCGCTCAGCGCGCCCAGAAGCGGCCAAGGTGAGGGATCAACCAAATGATAATTATGTTGTACTTCGTCGTGGGTATCAGCAGCCATGTCTATTATCCTTAACAATCAATTTTCGCCATTCTAACGCTTTATTGCTCTAAAGAAAACCGCTATCTAATCGCTTTGGTACGGAAAGAAAGTATAGGATAGCGTGATCATTTCAATGTCATCCAGAATATCATCTTCTGCAATGGCAGGATCGATATAAAAACTCACAGGCATTTCAACACTCTCACCTGGGGCAAGTGTTTGTTCCGTAAAGCAAAAACAGTCAATCTTGACAAAATACTGCCCAAGCTTTAAGGGCGTGACATTAAAAGTCGCCGTGCCTGAAGTCGCGACATTCGCCAGGTTTGTCGCCCGATAATAGGCGAGATATTGCTGGCCAACCTCTGCCTCGATACTGCC
>JAHDDM010000181.1 GCA_020629355.1 Rhodospirillaceae bacterium | reverse complement strand
TGGATAAAACCTTGGGAAAAGTGCTTGGCCAGATGGGGTTGCGCTTCATAAAAGGCGCAAGACCTTCATCCATGACAAACCAGGCTGTGTACCCGTAAATCAAACAGATACACAGCAATACAAAAGCAATCCAGCGATCCAGACTCATGATATTTCTCGTGTGGCAGAGGGAGAATATCTGGAATAGACCCCGCTCTGCCGCCTATAATCGCTTAGAGGAATCCAAGCTTTTTCATCAAATCCCCAATAACCTTTTCCTGAGCTTCCAGAAAAGTGAGGAAGTCGTTGCCAGAGTTATGAATATTGACCCAACCATTGCGTGCGCGTACGGTTTCCCATTCAGGCGTGTCATACATTTTCGCAAGAGCATCCTGATACTGCACAAGCTTGTCCTTCGGCAAGCCAGGAGGAGCAAAGAAACCGCGCCAATTCACAAAAGTCGTATCGATACCTTGCTCCTTCATGGTCATCACATTGGGCGCAACATCAACCCGCTTCTCTGCTGTGACTCCGATAATTTTGACCTCGCCCGCCTTGGCCAGATCCACGGCCTCCGAGAACCCCGTGGAAAGAGCAGCTATTTCTCCAGACAGCAATGCTGCCATGGCCTTGCCACCTGCATCATAAGGGATGTATTTTACATCAAGGGAATTTTTGCCTGCGGCCTCCATGACCATAGCAGCAACAAGATGATCCATGCCGCCTGGCACCGAACCGCCACCAATAGCTGTTTTACTTGGGTTCGCATCATAAGCCGCCACCAGTTCTGCCATGGAATTGATCGGACTGTCCTTGTTGACCACCAGTGCAGCATAATCCCCAATAGTACCAGAGACCAGAGTTAAGTCGCGGAAATTATGCGGGAAAACACCTGTCAAAGAACGGATCACGATGGTGGTGGAGTTCACCATCAACGTGCCGTGATTACTCTCAGCATTCTCGATCAAGTAACCGATTGCTTTACCACCACCGCCACCAGACATATTTTCATAAGATGCCGAACCCACGAGGCCAGAAGCCGTAAGGGCTTCGCCTGTCCCTCGTGCAGTACCATCCCAACCACCGCCAGCACCACCAGGAATAAGAAAGTGAATGCTGTCCAGCACTTTCTGGCTGTTTGCGGCAGCAAAACTCGCGCTGCCGAATGCCGCCATCACTGCAACAGTTGCGATACAAGCGCAACGACGTAAAGATATTTTGCTCATTAGGAACTCTCCTTATTTGATTATTGAATTTGATAAGCTTTATAATTTACGGTACTCGTGTTTTAGATATATAGTATGGAAACCTGACACAAACCTGTCACTAGCCGATAATTTCCACCCAAAATAATTGCGAGAGTCCGATAAGATTTTTGTTGATTGAAGATAATCAGGACTTGGCAAATGCCATATGCTCGCGGATGCGACTCAATGGTCATGTCATTGATCATGCGGTAAATTTGGAAGACGCTGCGACTTTTGTGGCGACTGATGAGTACGACCTGATTCTGCTGGATATCATGTTGCCCGATGGCGATGGTCGTACATTTTTAACCGAACACCGTGCGCAAAACCTCAGCACTCCAGTGATCGTTTTGACCGCACGAAGCCAAATCTCGGATCGGATCGATTCGCTTGACCTTGGTGCCGATGATTATGTCACAAAGCCCTTCGACTATGCTGAACTTGAGGCACGTTGCCGCGCGGTCTTGCGCCGCAAATTTGGCAAGGCCAAGTCAACCATCGAGACAGGAGGCATTATTTTTGATCCTGTGGCAGGGCTTCTGGAAGTTGGCGACAATGCCTTTACCTTGCGCAATCGTGAATTGCGGCTATTAGAGCTGTTTCTCAACGCGCCTGGTCAGGTTTTTTCCAAGCAAAAAATTTTTGACCGTTTATACTCCTACAATGATGATGCCTCAGAAAACGCCATTGAGGTCTACGTGGGTCGCTTACGCAAGCACCTGAAAGAATCTGATCTGAAAATCACTACATTGCGCGGATTAGGCTACAGGCTGGACTATGACTAAAACTAGCCCTAAAAGCAATAATAGTCCCGCCGTTTCAGGCTCATTGAGGAACTTTCTTGCTCTGATGTTGATTGGCGGAGCAGCCGTTCTGGCTCTCCTGCTGTTCTTGATAGTGCGGAATTATGCGGCACAGTTAGCACAACAAGGCCAAGACAATATTTTACACGCTTCGGTTACGTCTATTCTTGATGCTGCAACCATCAGAGACGGAGTAGTCGAGGTAGACATTCCGTACGCTGCCCTTGCGATGCTGAACACACCTTCGGATGATCGTGTATTCTATGCTATCTTTCAGGATGGGCAGCTATTATCAGGATACGATAATCTGCCATTCGAGAAAATAGAAAACAGACCACTATTTCAATTCCAGACATTTCAGGATGAAGCCTTTCGGCAAGCCCACGCAAGCCGAACCCTGATCGGAGCAGAGAAAAGCACCGAAATTCATGTTGTTCTGGCTCAGAGCCAAGGTGCTTTATCGAATACTCTGGAGCAAATTTCACGCAATACGGCTCTTTTAGGGCTGGCATTCTTTATCCTTGCCGCTGGATTGTCATTCTGGGTAAGCTCTATGACCATGGGGCAGCTGAACAGACTCACCAGTTCCGTTACCCGCCGTGGACCACAGGATTTAAGTGCATTCAACAGACCAGTGCCTGTAGAAATGGCGCCGTTGGTGCAGTCGCTGAATTCACTGATGAGTCGCTTAAATCATTCTCTTAGTCAATCAGAGGACTTTATTG
>JAHDDM010000006.1 GCA_020629355.1 Rhodospirillaceae bacterium | reverse complement strand
ACAGAACATTTTTGTTTTCTTCGTATAGCTTTTGCTTGCGCCCATTTTTGCTCGATGGGGTTAAGGTCAGGCGAATAGGCTATATAATGTTCGCTATATCATCGCATGAACTTGACCTAGAAAAACGCATCCTAGGCCGAGAACTGTTATAAGACCCGAAATAATACTATAGCCTATTGTTTTGCGCGAGGGTTTATATCCCAAAAACGCAACTCTTTCATGGGGATTAAGCTATACTAGGAATGTATCCCGTGATTGACCATTAGCCTCAGCCGCCGTCAACCAACGTGGGGTCATGCCGCGACCAGTCCAAGTATTGCCATCATTATCGCGGTATTTAATCCGTGCAGGTTTGCGCGAAGGTTTTTCAGACGATGATTTTGACTCGTCTACACGAACCAGCTTATAACCGTAAGATGCCGCAAAGCGCTTCAAGTCTGCATCAATGGCTTTCTTTTCTTCGTTGATTTTCTGAGCAATGGCTTCCTGCTGTTGCTCAAGATCAGAGATTACTTTATGTCTGTTTTCTAAATTTTCAAGAGAGACCATAGAAAAAGAACCTTTCAATTTATAGTGGAAGATGATTAACTTCAATATTGAACAATACTGATTTCCTTGCCTATAGAGTATAATCTTGATTAAATCTAGTGTAAATATTATTAAAAACTCAAGAGTATTGAATTTTATGAATAAAAGAAACTATCCTGCTAAAGTCGCGCTCTGTATTCTTGACGGTTGGGGACTTGCTGAGGCGAGTGCACATAATGCTATTAGCAACAGCAAAACACCAAACTATGACGCTTTAGTGCAACAGAACCCACATTGTTTGCTGGCAGCAAGCGGCGAGGCCGTGGGTTTGCCTGCTGGACAGATGGGCAATTCTGAAGTTGGTCATATGAATATCGGTGCTGGACGGATTGTTGATCAGATACTCCGCCGAATTGATCGGGCTGTATTAGATGAAGCACCAGATGCTCTGCCGTTATGGCAACAGACCTTACAGGAACTACAGGCGAATGGTGGGCGATTGCATCTGCTTGGGTTAATCTCTGATGGGCGTGTTCATGGCTGTCATCGTCATTTGATTGCGCTGGCGCAATCGGCGATTACAGCAGGAGTTCAGGTCTGCATCCACGGCATTGCGGATGGGCGCGATTCTTCGCCGCAAGGTTTTTCCGCCTATATGTCCGAGGTGCAGGAGGCCGTGCCAAAAGCTAGAATATGCACCTTGATCGGACGATATTATGCGCTGGATCGTGATCATCGTTGGGCGCGCACGGAACTGGCTTGGCGGCTTATACAGCTTGGAGACGGCGCAAAAACAAATGACTGGCGCAAAGCTGTTCAAGGCCATTACAGCCAAGGTTTAACCGATGAATTTCTACCCGCAATGCTTCTTGATGCAGACTATACAGGCATCAAGAAAAATGATGTTGTGATGAGCTGCAACTATCGTAGTGACCGCATTCGCCAGATTGTTCATGCTCTACGGGGTAAAGACTTCACGGAATTTTCTCGTGAAGAAAGCCTGATTAGGCCGCAAATTCTTTCGATGGTGCATTATGGTACAGACTTGACGACTCCGCTTTTTGAGCGCACGGCGATACAGGATACATTAGGCGAAACCATAGCGACGGCAGGTTTGTCTCAGGTACGGATTGCCGAGACAGAAAAATTTCCCCATGTCACTTATTTTTTCAATGCTGGCCGCGAAGAGGCCTATCCAAAGGAGCAGCATCGACTGATCCCCTCGCCTAAAGTGGCTTCTTATGATCGTGCACCAGAAATGTCAGCAGCTGGAATTACCACGGCTGTTCTTGAAGCCATGCAGGAAGAGCACCCCTTGATCATCGTCAACTATGCCAACCCTGATATGGTTGGGCATACTGGCAGCATTCCAGCCACTATCAAGGCTGTTGAAACCGTCGACGAGGCTCTAGGGACACTTGTTTCAGCAGCAGGGACATTAGGATATAGTCTTCTGGTGACAGCCGATCACGGCAATGCTGAGGTGATGTGGAATACCGCGACCGAAATGCCCCATACAGCGCACACGAACAATCCTGTACGTTTCATCGCCTGTGGCTCCAGGATCACAGAATTACAAGATGGCGTCCTTGGCGATATTGCGCCCACGGTTCTGGAATTACTGGATTGCGACAAGCCCGCTGCCATGACAGGCAAGAGTTTATCGAAACGTTGTACAAAGGCATGAAATAGAGTATCATGTTGAAAGAAATTGCATCAAGAGAATATAAAGTCCATGAGCATACCTAAAACTGTCGGGCGATACAGTATCATGCTGGGGATTGCCGCCTTAATTGCGATTGCGGTCTATTTTGCAGCTCCCCACACTTTACGCGCTGGAGTTGTCACGGACGAGAAGAGTTACCGCGCGTTGGGATTGCTTGGTGAGGCCTTCGAGCGTGTCCGCAACGGCTATGTCGAAGATGTCACCGACGAGGAGCTGATCGAGGCTGCAATCAAAGGGATGCTGGCCTCTCTTGATCCTTATTCCACCTATCTTGATGAAGAACTTCTTGCAGAAATGCAAAATCATACCAAGGGGCAGTTTGGCGGCTTGGGGATTGAAATTACCCTTGATAAAAGTGGCTATGTTCGGGTGATTTCACCGATTGATGACACACCAGCCGCCAGAGCAGGTATATTGCCCGATGACTTGATCACTCATATTGATGACACAGACATTCAAAAGATGAGTCTGCACGATTCTGTGGCCTTGATGCGCGGCCCTGTCGATGCCGGAATCAATCTGAAAATTGTCCGTGATAGAAGCAAAGTGCTTGAGATTTCTCTGGTGCGGGAGATTATCAATATCCGTTCGGTGCGCAACCGCCTCCTCGAAGAAAAAGACGGTAAAACGAGCGATACAGGCGACATTGGCTATCTCCGAATCACTGGTTTCAACCAAAATACCTCAGCAGTTTTACAAGAGGCCATTGATGCCCTAAAGGAAAAAAGTGCTGGAAAGCTACAGGGTCTCGTGCTGGACTTGCGCAACAATCCTGGTGGTCTGCTCGAAGAAGCCGTGCGGATCAGTGATGCTTTTCTGGAACGCGGCGAGATTGTCTCGATACGCGGACGCAACAATAGCAAAATTCAACGCTTTCACGCCACAGAAGACGACTGGACAGATGCTCTACCCATCGCAGTGTTGATCAATAAAGGCAGCGCATCAGCCTCCGAAATTGTTGCAGGCGCCTTGCAGGATCATAATCGCGCAACGCTTATCGGCACATCAAGTTTCGGCAAAGGCTCCGTACAAACTATCATCCCTATGGCGCGCAATAATGCGGCGATCAAATTGACCACGCAATACTATTACACCCCTTCTGGTAAGTCGATCACCAAAATCGGCCTAACGCCAGATATCGAGGTTGCCTCACTTCCGCCCATCACCCGCGAAGATGGCTCTCTCGCCCCACCAGAACGCGATGTGCAGCTTGAAAAAGCCATTGATTTTCTACAGAATGCCCATAGCTAACCATGACCGATAGTACAGCAGAAGAAGAACTTGAAAAGCCAGACGGTTTAGACGATCTTGAGATCAGCAATGATCCCGAGCCGATGATTGCTCAGGCGCGCAAGAGGTCCGAAAAGAACGCAAAAAAACGCATGTCCATGGCGGGTAGACGCGCAATGACAGCGCGGGTACTTTTCATTATTATCCTATTGCTCATCGGCGGCTATGCCACCACTGCCATTCAACTGCTTGGAATTCTCAGCGAGAACCCGCGTACAATTATCACGAACACCTTTGACACCCGATCAGGCTTTGACAATTTTCTCGTTGGGGATTTATTGTTGACACCAGATCAGCGTATCGAAAACCTTGGTGTTATCCGCCAGCGTTCCAGCGAAAGCACATCAGACAATACACTGGAATTCCTCAGTGCACTGAGCGAAAATAGCCCACCAGATATTTATCGTAGTCTCATCAAACCCACCGTTGACCCAAACTTAATTGAAACCACCTCTGTTGGCGACTTGCCGATCATCAGTAACGATGGTCGCTCACCTTTGATCACCTACGCACGCCCATTTAACGAAGAGCTTGAAACCAACGAGATATCTATCCTCGTACACGGTCTTGGTATCTCTGAGACCCTCGCGCTTGCGGCATTACGACTAAAACCAGAAATATCTCTGGCCTTCAGCCCCTATACCGTCAAATTACAAGACCTCACCATTGAGGCACGCAAGGCAGGGCATGAAGTCTTCCTTGAACTGCCGATGGAACCCATGGATTATCCCATACACGATCCTGGGCCTTATGCTTTGCGCAAGAGCTACTCAACGGAAAAAAACATCACTCAACTTGAATGGATACTTTCCCGCACCAGTGGTTATGTGGGGCTGATCAATTACCAAGGCGACGCTTTACTGAACGACCCTTCATTCGTGAACACGTTCTTACCACTCATTTCACGCCGTGGTCTGATGTTCGTTGAAAATGGCAACCATGGCGACCATATCCGTGAAGCTCTCGAGAGCCAAGGCAGTTACTACACCAATTTTGATATCCAAATTGGCATCAATGATGACGAGTTTAGCCTTGAAGAGAAACTGGCTGAGGCGCTCAATATTTCTAAAGAAAAAGGCCGTGTTACCATCGCCATAGAGCCATTTCCGTTATTGTTGATGAAAATCGCCCTGTGGATCAACGAACTTTCAGGTAGTGAGTTCACCTTAACCCCCATCTCTTCACAGGCACAGCTGCACGAAGCACGTCGATTAGGACTCACAGGATGAGTACAACAGACGGAGAATACAGACCTGGTGTTGGGATGGTGATTGCGCGCCCGAAGCGCATGGTTTTTGCGGGCAGACGGATCAAGAATTCCAGCCGCGAGGCTTGGCAACTGCCCCAAGGTGGCATTGACCCTGACGAGGATATTGTCAAAGCTCTCTGGCGTGAACTGGCTGAGGAAACTGGCATTCAATCGCAAGATATTCGCATTGTCGCCGAAACAGACTGGCTATACTACGATATACCAGACAATTACCGCCGAAAGCTGTGGCAAGGCCGCTATGTTGGACAACGCCAGAAATGGTTCCTGCTTGAATTTCTTGCTGATGATTCTGCTGTACAGTTACACAACCCTGGGGCGCCACCCGAGTTTGATGCCTGGAAATGGGTGCCCTTTGATCATATCGACGCCATGGCCGTAGAGTTCAAGCGTGACCTGTACCGCCAAGTCCAAAAAGCCTTCAAGACGGATATTGACCAAATTATATGAGACTGGCTATAGCTCTATGCAGAACTATAATATAGCTGTATAACTGTTTATAAGATAAACAGTGAAAATGACAATATGTCTCAAAATAATCAACTTGGGCGAAATACTCCGATAGCAGGTGTCACAGAGATTCGCGGGATTTTAGGCCTTGCCGTCAGCAATTTGGGGGCGCGCATTGTTGGTGGCGAATGGGGTATTGGTGAGGTTATTGCAAAAGAGAGCGATTTAATCGAAGAATTAGGCGTTGGCCGGTCTGTTGTGCGGGAGGCCTGTCGTATTTTGGGCGCAAAAGGTCTGATTCGTAGCCGCACTTCTGATGGAACGAGGGTATTGCCCCGTGAAAAATGGCGTCTACTTGATCCTGATGTGATGGATTGGCGTATTCAAGCTGGACAAAAAGAAGACCTCTTACGTGACTTGCTGAATTTCAGATTAGTTTTTGAGCCAGGCATTGCCTATAATGCCACGCTACTGGCAAATTCTGAACAGCAGGAAATGATCACTGCTGCTTGGAATGCCAAAGAAGCCGCGTACACAAGTACCGATGTTGACCCAAAACAAAGGCGGCGTGCGATTATTGAAACCGATGTTGCCTTTCATCAAGCTTTTGCTTCGGCGGTAAACTCAGAACTGCTCAATCAGGTTTTTTCAGTGATCAGCTCTGCTTTAGAATTACTCTTCGACCATCAAATGCGCGCTAGAGGCCACACAGAAACTTCTGTGGGGATGGACAACAGCCACGAACTGCATGAGCGGGTATATACCGCCTTCATCAATCGCAATGCAACCGAGGCGGAATCCGCCATGCGTATTCTGATTGGCAGTGCTATTGAGGATACCGAAGCAGGTTTTGCTCAGCTAGAAAAGAATCGGATGTAAACTATTCATACATTCGGATGGAGACACCGCCATCGATGACGATATTTTCTCCGATGATAAAGCGTGCTTCATCAGACGCCAGCATTGCCGCCACGGCTGCTATCTCTGTGGGATGACATAAACGCCCAACAGGTTGTTTTGCCATAACCTCGGCACGCATTCTTTGGGGATCAGCAGCTTTATCAAACTCTGCCTGTGCCAGTGCGGTATCGGTATAGCCAGGCGAAATGGCGTTAATGGCGATACCCCTATCGGCATATTCCAGTGCCAAGGCGCGTGTCAGCCCCAATAGACCATGCTTTGCCACAGGATAGGGGAAAGTCGATTTCATTACTGTACAGGCATGGGTAGAGATAATATTGATGATTGCGCCATGGCCTTGTGCAATCATGTCCGGCAGAACAGCTTTCGCGCAATGCCAAGCCCCCTCCAAGTCCACCGATAGGCACTTCCGCCATTCATCTGTCGTCGTCTCAAGCGGTTCGTGAAAAACGTTGACCCCTGCATTGTTCACCAGAATATCAACCTTGCCTAATTCTTGAACAGTTGCTGCATACGAGGCTTCTACCGAAGCTTGATCAGCAACATCTGTTTTATGGGCCAAGACCGCGACACCAAAATCAGCAGCAAGTACCGCCGCCGTCTTTTGCGCTTCAGGCAAATTGAGGTCTGCAAGCATCACACGCGCGCCTTCTTCGGCAAATCTTCTGGCGATTGCAGCACCGATTCCTTGCGCACCGCCTGTAACAATGGCGACTTTATTTTCCAACCTTAGCATTATTTTCTTCCAAATCAATTACTTAATTATATTATAAAGAGATTCTCCATTAAACGCACTTTTTTATTGACTTCATTCAACAGACAGACAATGATACTTTATCTGATAAACAGATAAAGATAGTAAAGAATATTTTCAATCAACAGGGAGACAAATAATGAAAAATACCGTTAAAAGCCTATCTGTAGCGCTAGCTGTTGCAGTCGGCGCGAGTGCTACGGCCTATGCCGGAGACAAAGAAATCGTTGCCATTTATAAAAGTGGCACACAGCAGTACTTCATTGATCAAGCTGATGGCTTCAAAGCTGCGGCTGAAGAACTTGGGTACACCGCAAAAATCATCAACGTTGAGCTTGATGCGAACTTGGCTATCAGTGCCGTATCAGATGCCATTGCTTCTGGTGCGAAGGGTATCGGTATCACGGCACCAGATCAGGCGCTTGGGCCAGCCATTGCAAAAGCTACTGCTGATGCAGGTGTGCTTCTGGTGGCAACAGATGACCCTTTGAAGAAAGCTGATGGCTCACCTGTACCTTTTGTTGGCTTTAATGGCACAGCAATGGGCAAGTCTGTTGGTGAGGCTGCCGCTGGTCTGTTGAAGAAATCTGGTTGGCTGGCTGGTTCCAACTACGGAGTTCTGGCAACGGAATATCAAACCGTATCTGTTTGCAATGACCGCACAAATGCTTCAAAAGTTGAGGTTATGGCGGCTGGCGCGTCAGAGGACAGATTCAAAGTTGTTGCTTATGACGGCACAGCAAACTCTGCTCTTGCCGCAGCGGGTCCTGTGATCACGGCAAATCCTGGTGTTGATAAATGGGTAGTCTATGCCTGCAATGACGAAGGCGTGTTAGGGGCAACCAATGCCTTGAAAAATGCTGGCTTCGGTGCAGATGATGTGATTGCAGTTGGTTTAGGGGCTTATGAAGCATGTCAGCCTTGGAAAGCGGGTATCGACACGGGCTTCAAAGCCGCGCTGTATCTAAGCGGTGTTGATGTTGGTAAAGGGGCGGCACGTGCGTTAATCAACGCGATTGAGAACGGGACTGAACTACCGCTCAGCACGGTTGCTGATACCACCATCGTTGACCCAAGCAACTATGCAGACATTATGCCTTGCGGCTAATCCTGCACATGTACACGGTCATCTATTTGGTGACCGTGTACAGTTTTTCAAGGAGACTTTTTACTCTTGTCCATGCTGTTCAACATCAAAGGTGTCAGGAAATCTTTTCCTGGTGTCAGAGCCCTTTCAGATGTCTCTGCTGAAATTAACAGTGGCGAGGTGGTCGCTATTGTTGGCGAGAACGGTGCTGGAAAATCGACTTTGTTGAAGATACTCAGCGGCGATTATCAACTTGACGAGGGCACTATATCTCTTGATGGTCTTGAAGTCAGCCATGCCAGTCCATTAGAGGCTCGCGAAGCAGGCTTTCGCTTGGTACGTCAGGAACCAGAGATTGTACCGCATATTAACGTTATCGAGAATGTCTTTATTGGTGAATATCCCGCACATACTGGCGGGCGGGTAAATTTTACTGAGATGCAGCGTATTGTGCAGGAGCTGCTCGAACGATATGGCTTTGTTGGGATGCTTGACCTGCAACAGTTAGGCCGGACATTATCACCAGCACAGATGCATATTGTCGAGATTCTCCGTGCCTTAAAAGACGGTGTTAAGGTGGTGGCCTTCGATGAACCTACCTCATCCTTGACCACTCGTGAGGCCAAGCAGCTCTTTACGCTTATTCGGACTTTACGTGCTGAGGGGTTAGGTATTATCTATGTCTCGCACCGATTGCATGAAGTGATGGAAATTTCAGACCGTGTCGTCATCTTAAAAGACGGCAAAGTCACAGGCGACTTGCTGATTTCTGCAACAAATGCCAATGAGATTGTACGCTATATGGTGGGACGTGATCTGGATGCACACGGGCTTGAGCGTGACGAAGTAACACGACCTGATATAGTTTTAGAAGTCAAGGATTTACACAGCCGTTGGCATGAGGGTATCAGCTTCAAAATCCATGCTGGCGAAATAGTCGGTTTTGCAGGGCTTGTTGGTGCGGGACGTACAGAGCTTGCCAAGGTGATTTTTGGCGAATACGTCCGTACAGGCGGCAGTATCAGCATTTGCGGTGAAGAAAAAAACATCCGCACGCCTGAAGATGCAATTGCGGCCAATATTGGCTTTGCGCCTGAGAACAGAAAAGAAGAAGGCTTGATTCTTGTCCGTTCAGTAATCGAAAACACTTGTATGGCTATCTATTCAGCTCTGTCCAAAATCGGTATCTTGCGAAAAAAAGCCATGGTGGATAGTGCTCTGCCCTATATCGAGCAGTTGGAAATTAAAACACCAAGCCTTGAGGCTGAAGTTGGCAAACTTTCTGGCGGCAATCAGCAAAAAGTTGTACTGGCACGTTGGCTTGCAGCAAAACCGCGGCTATTGATTTTGGATGAACCCACCCGTGCGGTGGATGTTGGCGCAAAAGCTGAGATTTATCGCCTGATTGATGACCTGGCCAGAAAGGGTATGGCGATTATGATGATTTCCTCAGAAATGCCCGAACTGCTTTCAATGTCGGATCGGATTATTGTCATGCGCGACGGCAAGATTTCAGACCCTATTGAGAAAAAAGATGCAACCGAAGAGAACATTGTAAACTTCGCACTTGGTGCGGGTACTTAATGGCTCTGATGGTGGGAGAATACGAATGAAACGCTTTATCAATTATGTCGGCACTGAAAACCTGTCCTTGATCATTGCGCTCATCATCATGGTGGGTCTTATTGCAACACAGACAGAGTTTTTCTTTTCTGCGCGGAATATCCTGAATATCGGGCAAAATATGGCAGTAGTTGGCCTGATTGCTGTGGGCATGACCATGGTCATTGTTTCAGCAGGGCTGGATATTTCCGTAGGCTCCATTGCAGGCTGTGCATCCGTGGCGTGTGCTTTAATTGTGACCAATTACGGCACTGTTTTTGGCGGAGTCATAGTCGGCATTGGCTTTGGTGCGCTTTTCGGATTGATCAATTCCGTGATCATCAGCTATTTGCGCGTCAATCCGGTGGTGGCTACCCTTGCAACGTTCTCAGCGTTTCGGGGTATCGCGTTTTTAATCGCACCAGGGGGGCGGCCTGTGGGGGTTTTAGACCCGAATTTGGGTTTTCTCGGCTCAGGCCGAATTTTCCAATTTGAAGGCTTTCCTGGTATCCCTGTTGCCTTCCTTATCCTGGTTGCGGTTGCTGTTATCGCGCATTTCGTGATGACCTCAACCGTCTTTGGACGCGCGATTTATTCCATGGGCGGCAATCCTGTGGCGGCACGTTTGGCAGGGATCAACCTCACCAAAATGCGCTTCTATATCTATGCAATCTCTGGCGCACTTTCTGGCCTTGCAGGGGTGATTGTCACCGCGCGAACAAGCTCTGGACAGCCAGCATCTGGTACGCAAGGCTTGGAGCTGGAAGCGATTACGGCGGTCTTTCTTGGTGGTGCTTTGCTGGCAGGGGGCAAGGGTACAGTGATGGGTACGTTATTGGCGGTTCTTCTTTTAGCGACTTTATCGAATGGGATGAACCTGTTAGGCATAGCGACCTTCTACCAACTGGTTGCCAAAGGGCTGCTTTTGGTACTGGCGGTTGCAATCGGACAGTGGCGACTGGCCAGAGACGAGAAAAAACAAGCAAAATTGGCTGAGTCACAATGAAAATCACTGCCCTCAAAACCTATCTTGTGCCACCACGGTGGCTGTTCCTGAAAATTGAAACCGATGCAGGTATCTCTGGTTGGGGCGAGGCCGTGCTGGAAGGCCACGGCGCAACAATGGCGGCAAAAATCGCGGAACTTGAAGACTTTTTAATCGGTTCTGATCCGTCTTGTATCGAGGATATTTGGCAGAAAATTTATCGTAATGGCTGCTATCGTGGCGGGCCTATTTTGATGAGCGCAATTTCTGGCATTGATATGGCTCTGTGGGATATTAAGGGCAAAGCCTTCGATGTGCCGATTTACGCGCTTTTAGGTGGACCAGTGCGCAATAAAATTCGCAGCTATTGCTGGATTGGCGGGGATCGGCCTGGCAATCTCATCGAAGGAGCATTGGCCTTAAAGGCGCGCGGCTTCAACGCGACAAAGTTCAATGTTTGCAGCGAGTTACAATTCATCGACAGCTATAAAAAAGTCGATGCAATCATCAAAAGGGTCTCTGAACTTCGTGATGCGGTGGGTGCAGATTTAGACTTGGCACTAGATTTTCATGGCCGCGTTCACGCCCCCATGGCAAAGACCCTGCTACACGAATTAGAATTTATCCGCCCGATGTTTGTCGAAGATGCCGTGGCCTCGCAACATGTTGAGACTCTTGCAGACTTAGCCAGATCAACATCCATCCCGCTTGCTATTGGCGAACGTCTGTATAGCCGCTATGACTTTAAGCCGATATTTGAACAACGCGCTGCAAGTATCATCAATCCGGATACTGCTCATGCAGGTGGCATCTCTGAAATGGTGCGCATTGGTCATTGGGCAGAAGCCTACGATGTTGCATTTGCCCCGCATTGCCCTCTTGGGCCTATTGCGCTGGCAGCTTGCCTACAGGTCGATGCAATATGCTATAATGCCGTCATTCAAGAACAAAGCCTTGGGATTCATTACAATCAAAAGGGCGACTTGAACGATTATCTTATGCAAGATTCACGCTTCGAAATTCAGGATGGGTTTCTGACGATTCCTGACCAGCCAGGGCTTGGGATTACGGTAAACGAAGAGTTTGTGATAGAACAGGCAAAAATAGGCCATCAATGGCGCGCGCCTGTTTGGCGGCATGAGGACGGCTCAATTGCGGAATGGTAATGAGAACATACACTGGTATCCATGCAGTATTATATGCCCTGTTTGATACACAGGGGAAACTTGACCGTGAAGCCATGCGCGCGCAAGCACAACTGATGCTGGATGAGGGTGTGGACGGCTGTACAGTCTTAGGACTTGCAACCGAAGTTCAAAAACTCAACCCCGAAGAACAACGCAACTGTATTGCTTGGCTTGCAGAAGACTTAGCAGGTACACTACCTTTTTCTGTCACAATCTCTGGCAATAGTGTGGCAGTTCAGCGCGACTTGGCGCAATGTGCACTTGATCATGGTGCGGATTGGCTAATTTTGCAGCCCCCAACTGTGGGCAACTATTCTGGCGCGGTCTATCTGGACTTCTTTAGTGCTGTTGCGCGTGGCTTTGATGCACCTTTTGCCATTCAAAATGCCCCGCAATATCTAGGACGCTCCTTAACACTGGAAGACATCAACCGCTTACAGCAGGCCAACCCGCGTTTTTCCTTGATCAAGGCAGAAATTTCAGCAGTCGCTTTAGCCAGTCTTAGCGATAGCACACAGAATACAATGACCATACTGAATGGGCGCGGCGGTCTGGAAATGACCGACTGTCTGCGTGCGGGTGCAGATGGCTTTGTTCTTGCGCCAGATATTATTGATTTCAGCAAAAGAATCTATGATCACTGGCAACGGGGCGAAACCGAAGCAGCGGAATCCTTGTATAGCCAAGCCCTGCCCGCCATGGTCTTTATGATGCAGTCCATCGAGCATCTGATTTGCTATGGAAAACGTGTCTTTGGCTTACGCGCGGGAATTGCTATCCATGACCGCGCACCCGCAATGACACCAACAGCTTTTGGGCTAGAACTCAGCCAGTACTGGGCTGAAAGATTAGGTCAGTTTGGGACAAAAGCATGAAAACACATATTTTTGATACAACCCCATGCACTTTAGGCGAAGGGCCGCTCTGGCATCCTAAACGCCAGCAACTGTTCTGGTTTGATATTCTGAATAAAATGCTTTTGACAAAAACGGATGCTGGGGTCCAAACATGGCACTTTCCCGATTATGTCTCGGCGGCGGGCTGGATTGATGAGGATCGACTTTTGATTGCCTCAAGCAAGTCTCTCTTTACCTTAAACCTCACCACCGAAGCACAAACACCACTGGCAGAACTTGAGTCTGATAATCCCATCACACGTTCCAATGATGGACGCGCTGATCCGTGGGGCGGGTTTTGGATTGGCACCATGGGGATAAATGCCGAATTTGAAGCTGGCGCGATTTACCGCTACTACAAAGGCGAAATACGCCAATGCCTACCTAAAATCACTATTGCAAATGCCCTTTGTTTTTCTCCGAATCGCGATTACGTCTACTTTGCGGACACGCCAAAACAGATTATCTGGAAGCAAAAATTACGCATGGAAGACGGCTGGCCAGATTCTCATTACCCGCGTGAAGTTTTTGTCGACTTAACCCAACAGAATTTGAATCCTGATGGTGCGGTTGTCGATTCCGAAGGCTATTTATGGAATGCGCAATGGGGCGCATCTGCGGTAAGACGCTACAGCCCTACAGGTACACTGGACAGAGAAATATTTTATCCTGTGGATCAGGTCACCTGCCCCGCATTCGGCGGCGTTGACTGCAAAAGGCTCTTTATGACCTCAGCGGGTCTTGATAAAGAAAGCGATATTGATGGACAAACCTATTACACGGACACTGATATATCAGGTCAACAAGAACATCAAATTTTTGTATAGAATCAATCAAATGACTTGCAAAAACAGCTCTCGTAGATTTTCAGTGTTCAACGTGATGGGATTGCCGCCACAGGAAGGGTCGCTCAGGGCATTTGCCACCAGCTGATCCAACGGATCAACCGAAACTCCTAGGCTGGAAAGCTGGCGTGGAATTGCAAAACCATCATTAAATTCCTGAACAAAGTCACAGAACCCATCAAAGCCGCCCTTAATCCCAAGATAGCCCGTTACCTGATCAAAACGCTTGCGAATTGCAGGCGCGTTGAACTCAAGAACAGCAGGCATACAGACAGCATTCGTCGTGCCATGATGAGTGTGAAACATCGCACCTATCGGGTGGCTCAAAGCATGAATTGCGCCTAAACCCTTTTGGAAGGCCGTTGCCCCCATCAAGGCCGCCGACATCATCTGCGCACGTGCTTCTAGGTCATTGCCCTCAGCATAGGCACGCGGCAAATACTCTATCACAAGCTTCATGCCCTCAATCGCAATCCCTTGGCTCATCGGGTGATAATACGGCGCGCTAAAAGCCTCGACACAATGGGCAAACGCATCAAGCCCCGTACCAGCAGTGATGAATTGCGGCATCCCCGCCGTCAATTCAGGGTCACAGATAACCACGCTCGGCAGCACTTTGGGATGAAAAATAATCTTTTTTTCGTGGCTTACTGAATTGGTGATCACGCTCGCGCGCCCAACTTCTGAACCTGTTCCCGCCGTGGTGGGTACGGCAACAATCGGTGCAATACCCGCTTGATCAGCGCGTTGCCACCAGTCACCAATGTCCTCGAAATCCCAAACAGGACGGGTTTGCACCGACATAAAAGCAATCATCTTACCCAAATCCAGCCCTGAACCGCCACCAAAAGCAATCACTCCATCATAGCCGCCAGCCCTATAGACCGCACACCCCGCCGCAAGATTCAGTTCAGACGGATTCGGGTCAACCTCTGCAAAGAGGTCACGGCCTAATCCTGCACTGTCCAGAATATCCAGTGCCCTCTGTGTGATCGGCAATTCGGCCAAGCCTTTATCCGTCACCAACAAAGGGCGTTTGATTCCCGCCTGAGCGCACGCTTCTGGCAGTTCTTTAATCCGCCCAGCGCCGAATTTGATGTTTGTTGGATAGGACCAGTTTCCCGTAAGATTCATTGCATTATCTCCCTTAAAGTCGTTTTCTATGCCCGCTCAAAGCCCCGCGCAATTTCCCAATCGGTCACCACCGCGTCAAAGGCTTCTATCTCGACCTCGGCGGCGCGAGTATAATGATCAACCACCTCATCACCCATGGCGGCTCTGAGGAAGGAAGAATCCCGCAAAGCATCACGTGCCGCTGCCAAACTATTCGGTATCATGCCCGTATCACCTTGATAGGCATCACCTACCGTAGGAGGTGGCAGCTGAAGCTTTGCCTCTATTCCAGCAATCCCCGCCGCCAGCATGGCCGCCATGGCCAGATAAGGATTCATGTCCGAACCAGGAATACGGCATTCCACCCGCACGGTTTTTGTTCCCGCACCACAAAGTCGAAAACCAGCCGTGCGATTGTCCACAGACCAGATGATGCGCGTGGGGGCAAAAGTGCCTTTGGAAAAGCGCTTATAGCTATTGATATAGGGTGCCATAAAATAGGTGTAATCTGCGGCATAATGCAGCAATCCTGCCATATAGGATTTCATCAATTCAGACATGCCTAAGCTGTCTGTAGAATCGAAAAATATATTCTTGCCCTTCTGCCATAAGGATTGATGGACATGACTGGATGAGCCAACTTTACCTTGATGCCACTTGGCAAGAAACGTCACCCCATGACCCTGCTGCCAAGCGATTTCCTTAACGGCATGTTTGGCAAAAGTATGAAAATCCGCCGTATCCATTGCCAAAGCATAGCGAATATTCAACTCTTCCTGTCCCGTCTCTGCCTCGCCCTTGGTGCTCTCGACTGGAATCCCCGCATTCCAAAGATGATTACGGATCGGGCGCATGATGTGCTCTTCTTTTGTGGTCTGAAAGATATGACTGTCCTCGTTATAGCTACTGATTGGGGTTATCTCTCGAAAGCCAGACCTGTCTATATCCTCAAAGCTTTCCTTAAACAGAAAGAATTCCAATTCCGTCGCCATCATCGCATCAAAGCCCAACTCTGCCAGCCGCGCCACCTGCCGTTTCAGAATCGCACGAGGCGAGATTGTGACCTCCTCGTGCCCATGGTGATCCAGAACATCACACAGCACCATTGCTGTACCTTCAAGCCAAGGCACACGCCGTAAAGTCGCAAGGTCTGGCTTCATGGTATAATCACCATAACCGCTTTGCCACGAAGTCGAAGCATAGCCTTCCAATATCGAAGTTTCCAAGTCCGTCGCCAAAAGATGATTACAGCAATGGGTTTCTTTCCATGCGCTGTGCAGAAAATGCCGGGCATGAAAACGCTTGCCTATCAGTCGCCCTTGCATATCGACAAAACAGACCAGAACCGTGTCTATTTCTCTGGCTTCGACCAGACTCTCAAGCCCCTTGAAATCAAGTGCTTTTGACATGATACTTCCTTATGCAATAGTTAAACTTCGTATCATTCCCATAAAACAATCACATTTTGAAATATAAACCCCGAACAAACAATAAAATACTATGATAGAGTTTACACTTTCGAGGTAAAATAAGATGAACGCTTTACATTGGCGGCCTTTTTTACTGTATTTTTGCGCTAATTCCGCCTCGATGTTGGGGCAGTGGATGCTGCGCCTTGCTCTAGGCTGGATGGCTTGGCAGCTCAGTGAATCCACCTTTTGGACGAGCCTTGTGGTTTTAGCAATTTGGGCCCCCGCTGGTCTGTTTGGGCCATTCATTGCCGTTTATGCTGAAAACTGGCCGATGCGACTGGCCTGCTTTATTTGTACTAGCGTAACCGCCAGCCTATGTTTGAGCATCTGGTTTATTGAAGTTAATATCGGTCATAGTCTAGTATCCGTCTTGAGCTTAACAACCCTATTGGGCTTGGTTATCGCGGCCTATCACCCCATTCGCCTTGTTTTCATTAGCCTACTGGTTCCGAAAGAGTACATCAAAAGTGCCGTTGGGTTGAACTCGGTGGCGTTCAATACCTGTCGCATTATTGGCCCTGCTCTTGCTGGGGTGAGTATCGCAACTTTAGGCATCAGCGTGACCCTGTTGATTTCAGCCTTGCTGTACATCCCGCTTTTGTTGACCTTAGCAACGATTACTCTGCAACCGCGAGACATTACACACCAAAATAAAACAAGCTTTTTTGCTCGGCTAAAAGAGGGACTCGCGGTTGCTCTTAGTGATCAACGCTTATTGTATCCGCTTGGAATCGTGACCATAAACAGTTTCTTTATGCGCGGAATTATCGAAATTCAACCTGCCATTATTGGTCAAGTCTTTGATGGTCGTGGCGAAAGCTTAGCAATAGCAACGGCAGCAGCAGGGACTGGGGCACTTGTTTCTGGCATCGTCCATAGTAGTGGCAAGCTGCCCTTTGACTTGATGCAAAGACTGCTATTACCGATGATGGTATGCGGGATGCTGGTGGCGACAAGTATTGCTCTAATAGACAGCTTGCCTGCCATGACGATAGTTTTTGCTCTGATAGGCTTCAGTATCACCATGATTGGAGTGGGTACGCAAACCATCATCCAAATTACCGTCGAAGATACTTATCGCGCCAGAGTTCTGACCTGGTGGTCTACGTTATCTTTTGGTGGGTTGAGCCTTGGCGGAATCGCAATCGGAGCAATGGGAGAAATAATGAAAATTCAATATGCG
>JAHDDM010000180.1 GCA_020629355.1 Rhodospirillaceae bacterium | reverse complement strand
ATAACATCATAACTCATTTCTCATGCTAAAGCACGCCCGTCTTAAAGACGGGGGGGGGGGTGATACCCAAACGGGGATACTAAACTTCTGTTTCAATACAATCGATATTCCGCTATAGAATAGCCTTATGAAAAAGTACACGCTTCTCATTTTTGCTCTGATGATCACCTCAGGCTGTAGCGGCAAGGTTGGCGATATCGTTAATCTTTCGCGTTCAGTACCAGATGAATTTGCCGTGGTGAAACGCAAGCCCTTGACCGTGCCGCCAGATTTTGGCTTGCGTCCACCAGAAGAAAGCGACCGCCATTCCAAGGTTGCTTTGTATGATACCCGCGCTGAAGCTCAGAATGCGTTATTTGGCAGCGCAAATACCGAAACAACAGCCGTTGTCAATCTTGATGCTGCTGATATGGCCTTCCTGTATAATGTTGGCGAATCAGAACCAAACATCCGCCGTTTGATCGAGCAGGAAAGTACGGACTTGATTCACGCTGATCGAAATTTCGTCAAAGACCTGTTTAGAGGTCTTCTGCCAGAAGAACCGCCTGGTAAAGCGCTTGATCCCGTAGAGGCAGAGCGACGGGTAAAACAGACCCTGCTGTTATCACAACAGGCACAGGCAAAACAGGGCGCAATTACGATTGAGCGCAATAATGATAGCAGCTTCGACTGGGATAGTCTCTGGCCTTTTTAAGCCACCTAAGCGAAATCAATGATACTATCGCGTAAAACATCAATGCTGTCGATGCAAGGCAGGGTTGTTGGTAAAGAATCGCTATAAAGCGACAGTTCAGAACAACCCACAAGAATAACCTCGCTGCCAGCCTGTGCAAGTTCATCCAGGACTATTGCCATTGTCTTTGTATTTGGTTTTTGACCTGCTTTAATGCCGCGAATCAAGTTCAGTGTCGTTTCATCATTGGCAGGAAAAATACTGTTCAGACCATGAGCCGTAAAAGATTTTTCGTACACACCAACCTTCTTTAAGGCGGGCGAGGTAAACATCCCCACCCGCGTCACCCCCATTGCACCCAAAATAGCACTGGTCTGTTGCACCATGTTCAACAGTGGAATACCAATACTGGCTTGAATGGTTTGGGCATAATGATGTGCAGTATTACACGGCATGGCCAAGGCCGCGCAATTTGCCGCCTCTAGCCTTTGTGCCATTTGGCAAAGATACGGCGCGGGATCTTCACCAATGCCCTCAATCAGATGAGCAATACGACTAGGAATCCGCGAATCATTATCAATCAGTAACGGAATATGCTCGCTATCGTCACGGGCTGGAGTCGCGGCAATAATACGTTGAAACAGAAGTGCGGTGGCTTCAGGTCCCATACCTCCGATAATACCAATTGAACGCCTCTCTTTCCCTATCTTTCGCGCATTGTTATTATCTTGGCGCATCATCTTATCCCCCTTCGTTGCACTTCGGGCGGATGAGGCTTTGATCAAATCACGCATTTCGCATCCTCAAATATGCGAATATACCTAAAATACAAAGCTTCGTGCTTTAACAAAACCTCATCCCGCGAGCAAAGCGAGGGGATAAGATGATGTGCCAAAATAAAGTTCTGCATCGAAATCTTAGGGAAAGAGAGACATTCAAATTCTATTGAAAATAATTCAAATATCCCGTTAGGGCTATTGCGCCGCCAGTGTGCAAGAACAGGATATTCTGACCTTTGCGGAAGTGCTTTTGACGCACCAGATCAATTAGACCAGCACCGCCCTTTGCGCTATAGACTGGATCAAGCAGAATGCCTTCGTATCTGGCGAAAATATCAATGGCTTCCAAGGTGCTTGGTGCAGGAAGACCGTAGCCCTCGCCGATATAATCGCAATTTGCCACTACACTCGCGCGCGGAACGCCTCCTGCAACTCCAAGACGCTCTGCCGTGGCACAAGCGAGATTATAAACGTTCTCTTCTTGTTTGGCTTGCGGAGCGCGCACGCCAATACCCAACAAAGGCAAATGGGCATTGATCAGTTGCAGGCCGCAAATCAAGCCGCTTTGTGTGCCTGCTGAGCCTGTTGCAGTGACAAAATGATCAATATCCAAACCAGAATCATTGAGTTGCGTTACCGTTTCGAGCGCTGCATTCACATATCCCAATGCGCCAGTGGTGTTTGAGCCTCCACCAGGGATGCAATAGGGCTTGCGGCCTTTGGCACGAAAGTCTTCGGCGACCACCTCTAGTTCAGCATTCAAGTCACCGCCGCTTGGGCGTTTTTCGGTACTGGCGCCATGCAGATGATCCAGCAGAACATTGCCATTCTGATTATAATTTATATCGTTACTGCCCGTGCGGTCTTCAAGCAGGATATGGCAATCCATGCCCAATTTTGCCGCCGCCGCTGCTGTTTGACGGGCGTGGTTGGATTGTGTTGCCCCTTGAGTCAACACAATATCAGCACCAGCTACCCCAGCCTCTGCCATCAAAAATTCTAGCTTGCGGGTTTTGTTGCCGCCAGTGGACAGGCCAGTACAGTCGTCGCGCTTGATCCAAATTTCTGGACCGCCAAGATGCGCCGAAAGGCGTGGCAGATGTTCGATAGCAGTAGGAAGATGCGCCAGACGAACACGAGGAAAATGCGAAAGTTTCATAAATATAATGTCCTTAGAACTTGAGATGCTTAGCCTATTTCTTTTGTATAGCCCATGTCATATATAGCCTATGTCATATAAAATGATCATATGACATAGGCTATAGGAGCGCAAGGCGCGACCGGCGCGTATGCGCCGCCCCCGCGGAGCC
>JAHDDM010000179.1 GCA_020629355.1 Rhodospirillaceae bacterium | reverse complement strand
AAGACGCTGAGGGCTTTATTCAGCTACAGGCATTACGCCTAAGACTGCAAGCACACCGCCGAAAAAAATAGGTATTTATACTATTTAATCCTCTGTGCAGCCGCAACAATCGCCTCGGTGGTGATACCGAAATGCCGATACAGCTCTGATGCTGGTGCGGATGCGCCAAAGCCATCCATGCCAATAAAACAATCGCCACGGCGTAACAACCGATCCCATGATTGCTGAATTGCGGCCTCGATGATGATTCGCGGTGCAGTGCCTAACAGCGAATCCTGTGCAGATTCAGGTAATTGCAGGAAATCATCGACACAGGGCATGGATACTATTTTTGCTTTTATACCTATTTTATCCATTGCTTCTTGTGCAGATACAGCAAGACCAATTTCTGATCCGGTAGCGATTAAACAAATATCGGCATTTTGCGTATCCGATAAAATATATGCACCATTTTGCGCGCTATAATCAGGACTTGCCTCACGACAAAGGGCAGGGAGCTTCTGCCTTGAGAGAATCAATGCCGAAGGCCCTTGACGATTCAAGGCTATTTGCCAGCACTGTGCGGTTTCCAAGGTATCCGCAGGACGATAAACGCTCAAGTTGGGTATCGCACGTAAGGCGGCCAAATGCTCCACAGGCTGGTGCGTAGGACCGTCTTCACCCAATCCAATGGAATCGTGAGAAAAAACAAAGATGGTGCGAATATTCATCAATGCTGCCAAACGTACAGAAGGACGGCAATAGTCACTAAAGACAAGGAAAGTCCCGCCATAAGGCAGAATACCACCATGTAAAACCATACCGTTCATCACCGCTGCCATGGCATGTTCGCGGATACCATAATGAACATAATGGCCTGTGAAATCCTCGGCCTGTATTGGCTTTTGACTGCTGGCACGGGTATTGTTTGATCCCGTTAAATCCGCAGAACCGCCAATAAATTCTGGTAATTCTGGCGCAAGGGTATCCAGCACCAGTTGCGAAGCTGCACGAGAGGCAAGGTCTGGCTTTTCTGCTTCCAGTCTTTGGATGAAATCTGCAAAAACCGCATCAAGATTAACCGGCAATACACCCTGCATACGTCGCTCAAATTCGGCTTTTTGCGGATTGTTCTGTAATTTCTGCTGCCAAGACAAAGCTTCTTCAGCGTGTCGACTGCCCGCCTCTAACCAGAAAGAGCGCACTTCTTCAGGAATTTCAAAAGCCTCAGCCTGCCAGCCCAATGCAGCGCGCGCTGCCGCCAGTTCCTCTGCACCCAACGGGCTGCCGTGTGATTTTGCTGACCCTGCCTTGGTCGGCGCACCAACTCCGATGGTTGTTTTACAGGCAATCAGAGTAGGACGCGGGTCTCGCTTGGCTGTAACCAGCGCATAATCAATAGCATTCGCATCATGGCCATCAATCTCAAGAACATGCCAACCTGCTGCAACGAATCGCGTAATCTGGTCTTCGCTGGTACTCAGGTCTGTGGAACCATCGATGGAAATGCCGTTATCATCAAACAGACCGATCAGATTCCCAAGCTGCAAATGCCCCGCTAAGGTTATCGCCTCTTGGCAAATACCTTCCATGAGGCAACCATCACCCGCAATAAAATAGGTATTATGCTGAACTAAATCTGGAAAATGCGCCGCCATTATCCGCTCAGCAAGCGCCATGCCCACCGCATTTGCGACACCCTGCCCAAGAGGCCCCGTGGTGGTTTCAATACCTTTGGCCTCGCCATATTCTGGATGACCCGCACAATGAGAACCTAATTGCCGAAAATTTTTCAACTCTGATAGCGGCATATCGGCATAGCCCGTCAAATGCAGCAAGCCATAAATCAGCATCGAGCCATGTCCCGCGCTCAAAACAAAGCGATCACGATCTGGCCACTCAGGATGCGCTGCACTGAACTTTAGATGTTTGCTGAACAGCACCGTTGCAACATCCGCCATGCCCATGGGCATACCAGGATGCCCTGACGCGGCCTTTTCCACCGAATCAGCCGCCAAAAAGCGTAAAGCATTCGCCATTTGCTGATGTTGCATTGGGTTGTTCTTGATTGTATCGGGTATCATGGTTTATCCTAATATTTAGCTTCACGAACAATGCGCGCATTCATAGCCTTATAATGCGCTTTCTGCCAACATTCAAGGAGGGTCAAGATGACCAGCACAGAATACAATCAACAGCTTGATGCACTAGAAAATGCTCTGGTGGTTCTCAGCGAATGCCTGAACACCGCGCCAGTACAGGATTCATCCGAGGATACCGCCGCGCTACAGGCAGAAATTGCCCGTCTTGAGGAAAACCAGGCCGCCGCGCAAAAAGCCTTGGATGAGGCCACGCAACTGATTCGCCAAATGCTCGATAACGAAACTCCAGAAAGCTGATACAATGCCAGAAAAACAAATCCGCATAAACAACAAGCCTTATCTGCTCAATTACGGAGCAGGACAAGATGATCAGCTTGATCGGCTGGTAAGCCTTATCAACAAACGCATTGAGCCATATGCCGCGCGCTTTTCCGAATATAGTGAAAGCTACCTTTTGCTGCTGACATTGCTTGATCTGGCAAACGAACTGGATAAAAAACCTGCTGCTGCACCAGAACCAGAAATCGCGCAACGCCTAAAAGTTTTGGCACACCACGCCGAAGCCCTTGTCAAACAATCCGAAGAGCAGTAACCTGTTCTTTGGGGCAGAGTGCTGGGCAGTTCGCCACGTCACATAATTATCCCGGGGCCACAATTCTCTTATGGGAGCTGTTCTCTGCCGAATCGTGGTTCGGTACAATGGCACCCACCTGTATATCAGGC
>JAHDDM010000178.1 GCA_020629355.1 Rhodospirillaceae bacterium | reverse complement strand
TCCTCGCGCCTGATCAATACCTTGACACAGCTGGTCTCGCAATGGCGCAATATCTTTGAAGGCCGCAAAGCCGTGGACAGAATGAATCGTTTCTTTGCCGAAAAAATCGAGCCTTTCGAGCGCAATGTTGATCATGCCACACCGAAAACCCGTTTTAGTCTTGATCACGTTCAGTTTCACTTTAATCCCGATACGGAACAGAATGCCGCGCTTGACATTCCACAACATCAACTGCCAGAAAAAGGTCTGCTGGTGATCATGGGCAAAAATGGCTCAGGCAAGTCTACGCTGCTCAAGTTGCTTTCGGGGTTATATAAACCTTCTCAGGGGACGGTTAGCCTTGATGGTGGCGATATCCAACAGTTTCCACGCCAACAGCTGGCAGAGTGGATTGGTTATCTGCCGCAAGAAATTGTCCTGTTTTCTGGTACAGTGCTGGAAAATATCGCCCTAGGGGTTGCTGATCCCAGCAGGGTCAGTGATGAGGCCATTATCCGCGCGGCCAAAGATAGCGGCATTCATAACGATATTATTGCACATCCCGATGGGTATATGCTGGAACTAGGCGAAGGCGGCGGCGGCATGTCTGGTGGACAACGGCAGCGTTTATGTCTGGCGCGTACGCTAATAGGAGATAGGCCAATACTCTTGCTGGATGAGCCCACCAGCCACCTTGATCAACAAGGCACGGTTGAGATTGCCCGAATGTTGCAAAACCTCAGCCGCGAACGTCTCGTCATTGCCGTGAGCCATAGTGAGCCACTGATTTTCGCGGCAGACTTTCTGTTGATCATGCAGCAAGGCAAAGTGGCGGTGGCGGGTAAGCGCGAAGATGTGCTTGAGCATCTTAAAGGGGTCTCCGGCCATGACTGAAGACAGGACCATCGCCAAAGGCCAAGCCTTCAAAAGCTTTCAGAGACAACGTCAGGATGCTCAACAAAAAATTGACGGGTTGTTGCGCAATAACCGTATCCGTGGGCAAGGGGTAGGTTTTTTGATTATGCTGCTGTTGGGGGCGGGGGTGTACTGGTCTTCACAGGCAACATTGGAAGAAGTCGCGATTGCGGAAGGTATGGTTATTCCGGCGGATAAAATCAAAGTCGTTCAGCATCTTGAGGGGGGTATTCTACAAGAAATTCTCGTCACAGAGGGCGATACCGTCACCGCAGGGCAAGAGCTTTTCCACCTTAATCTTGGTGCAGGTGGCCTTGATCAGGAACGGCTGGATACAGAATTGCAAAGCCTGTTGATCATGCGCCACCGCGCCCGTGCCGAAGCAGACGAGGCCACCGAAATCGCGTTTCCTGATGACCAGCGCAAGAGTTTTGCTGATATTGTCCATGCCGAAGAGCAGCTTTTTTACAGCAATCGCCGCGTGTTAAAATCTGCGATTGATATTCATAATTCACAGCTCTTACAGAGAAAATCGGCGGAACAGGAAGTTCGTGACCGAATCGCAAGTCTTGAAGAGCAACATACTGGACAAAAAGAACTGCACGAGATTCTGAAACTGCAATTTAATAGCGGTTCGGTCTCGAAGGTTGAGCTGCTTGAAGCGGAGCTAAAAATTACTGATATCGAAGGCCAGATTCAACAGGCCAAACAAAGCCGCAAGCGTATCACAGAAGAGATTGCCGAAATTGCTTTGGCAAAAAAGCAAGAGCGTGAAAAATTCCGTATTCGCGCTTTGTTTGATCTTGAAGAGGCCGAAGAAAAAATTGCCACAATCAGCCAAACCCTCAAGCGCGCGGGTGCGCAACAAAATCGTGCGGTGGTGGTTAGCCCTATCACTGGAATCGTCAAGTCCTTGCGCTATACCGCTATTGGCAACGTTATTCAGCCCGCCGAAGTGCTGGCGGAAATTGTCCCTAAAGGCAATAATCTTTTGATCGAGGCCAAGCTCAAGCCCATTGATCGCGGCTTTGTCGCCGTGGGGCAATCTGCCAAGATTAAAATTGATACCTATGAGTTCTCGCGTTACGGCGGGATTGACGGCGAGGTTGCCCTGCTCAGTGCCTCAAGCACCACCAGTCAAGACGGCATAACCTATTTTGAAATTCAGGTGCGCCCCGAAAAGACCTATCTTGGCGATGACCCTGATGCATTGGTCATTAGCCCTGGAATGCAGGCAACGGTAGATATTCATACTGGACAGCGTACGGTGCTGGATTTTATGCTGAAACCGATACTGAAAATCCGTGATGAGGCCTTCAGGGAACGCTAAGATGACAGACACAACCCCCCATCATATTATTGGTGCTGCCATGAGACTGTGTGCAGAGCGTGGCTGGCGGTCTTTGCGCATGGCAGATATTGCCGAATCTGCTGAAATAGACGAGGCCGAATTACGCGCAGTCTTTACCGATAAAACAGCGCTGTTGCGGCGTTTTTATGACAGTCTTGAGACCAATGATAGTGAATTTACACCAGAAGACAGCGTGCGTGATCGGCTGTTTGCGCTGATGATGGAACGGCTTGACTTAGCCACGCCATACCGCGAGGCAATCATCAAGATGCACCATGAAGGGATGCCAAAAGTCGCCCTATGTCGTACCAAAACCTGGCTTGGCAAATTACCAAAAGCCGCAGGAGCAACCGAAGGCGTGGGGCTAAAGACTCTACATACCATGGCATTAGGCGCAATTTGGCTGATGGTCATTCCTGTCTGGTTTGAAGACGATACCCCTGACCTTGCACGGACTATGGCAACGCTGGATCAACAGCTCAGCAATGCAGAGTCACTTTGGCAAATGTTGCAGCCCTACATGCCCAAAATGTAAGCTATAGCCAGTCTCATATAAATTGGATACTTCCATTTACCTAAGATTTTGATGCAG
>JAHDDM010000005.1:5098-17931 GCA_020629355.1 Rhodospirillaceae bacterium | reverse complement strand
TTTCGGAGTCGCACGATTAAAAATTGCTGCACATTCAATCATTTCCACCATAAAGGTCGAATGGCCTCGCGCGAGATCATCAGCGGCGCCAACACCCGAAAATAATTGATCAACAATACCGATATGTGCGGCTTTTGCAGGAACAAAGCTGCCCATCTGTGCCATGATGATGATCAAGGCATTTTGTCGCAGAAAGGTACTCTTACCCGCCATATTCGGGCCACTCAAAAGCCAGAGACGCTGATCAGCCTCCAGAGAGCAGTCATTAGCAATAAACTTTTCTGATTGCAGACTTCTTTCGACTACTGGATGCCGACCAGCTTGAATCTGAAAGCGGTTGTCGTCATAGAGGGCAGGGCTGGTATATTGTTCATCTATGGCTAATTGCGCCAAGCCAGCCGCAACATCCAGCCAAGCCGTGCTTTTCGCCGCCTGTTGCAGTTGATCCATCACATCAAGAACGTGGGTAATCAGTTCTGCGTACAGAGCCTCTTCCCTGTCTTGCGCGCCGCCTGTTGCTTCGCTAATCTCTCTGGCAAGTTCGATCAATTCCGTACAGGTAAACCGTGCTGCACTCTTGATGCTTTGACGATGAATATATTTTTCAAGATCAATCCGTTCAGCATGTCGCTCTGTCACTTCGATAAAATATCCCAGCATATTGTTGAATTTGATTTTCAGCGATTCAACACCTGTATCTTTCTGAATTTGCATTTGCAGACGTGTGATCAACCTTCGGGCATTATCGCGTAAACCTCTTTGATGATCGAGAATTTCGTCATATTCTGCCCGAATGATTCCGCCATCTGCCAGTTTTTTCGGCATTTCTTCTGCCAATGCACGTGATAGGGTATCTTGTAGCTGATGAGGCAAACGTAATTCTGTCCAAGTTTCCTTAATGGCAGGATTGAGCGAAGAAGCCAAAACAATCTCTTGAATATTCTGTATTTTCTCCAGTGCTATCTGAATAGACTTCAGGTCTTTCGGGGTGTCATGGCCCAGTTGCATTCTGGACAAAGGCCGCTCTATATCTGGCAGGTTACGCATTTCTTGGCGTAATCTATCCCGTTCCTCGCGTTTTTCGTACAGAGCTGAAACACAATCCAGACGATGTTCGATTTTAGCGCGTTGTGCCAAGGGTGAAAGCAGCATCGTTCCAAACAGTCTTTTACCACTGGCAGTGATGCAACGATCAAGGTGGCTCAGTAAAGAGCCTTTTTTCTCACCACTCAAGGTGCGCGTCAATTCAAGACTACGCCGTGTTGAGGCGTCTATAATTAAGCTATTTGCGTATTTTCTGCTTCTTGGGGTGGATATTTTAGGCAATTTGCCAATTTGAGTCCGCTGAATATACTGCATGATCACACCACAAGCAGTTGTTTCGGCGTGGGTGAGCTCAGGGAAATTTTCGGTCTCAAAGGCTGTTTTGAGGACTTCCTTATTGCGCTTCAGGGTAAAGTCTCGTGCCTCAAGCAGACTAAGCTGCATCTCCTGCTGTGGTAGCAAGGCTTGCACTTGCGCCATTGTCGCGGTGGGCAGAGTGGTCTCAATCAAAAGCTCACTAGGCTCAATCTCTGCAAGGACACTGCCTAGCGTATCCACGGATACTGCTTGGGTCTGCAATTCACCACTGGTCAATTCCACCCAAGCCAACCCCCAGCCATCGCGTAATATCGCCAGACAAGCCAAGCGATTCGCACGATCCGCATCCAGCAATTCATCCTCAAGCAGCGTGCCTGCCGTCACCATACGCACCGCGCGTCTTTCGACTAAAGCCTTGCTACCTCCGCGTTTTTTGGCTTCTTCAGGGGTCTCTGTCTGTTCACAAATTGTCACCTGTCGCCCACTGGCGATAAGACGGCGCAAATACACTTCCGCATTGTGTACGGGGACACCGCACATGGGAATCGGCTTTTCTTGATGCTTGCCACGTTGGGTGAGGGTAATGTTGAGAATCTCTGCTGCTTCTACGGCATCCTCGAAAAACATCTCGTAAAAGTCGCCCATACGATAGAACAGCAGCGTCTCAGGGTACTGCCGCTTAATGCCAAGATACTGCTCCATCATCGGTGCAGGCTTCTCTTGTGGCTTTTTTTGTGGAAATAGGCTCTCTTGCTGCATGATCAGTCGTTGAAGGTATTCAGTCCCTTATAGTATAGAGTACAACCTATGCGTTTTTGTCTTTTTTTTCAGAAAGGTCTTTCATGGCAATTTTACCCGATACTTGGATCAAAGAACAGGCAAAGGCTGGAATGATCACGCCTTTTGCTGATGGTCAACGCAGCGAAGGTATTATTTCGTACGGAGTTTCCTCTTACGGCTATGACGCGCGTGTTGCACGGGAATTTATGATTTTCACCAACGTCGATAACGCCGTGGTTGATCCCAAGAACTTCTCAGAGACGGCTTTTGTCGAGCGTACCACAGATTGTTGCATTATTCCGCCAAACTCGTTTGTTTTGGCGCGCACCGTCGAGTATTTCAAGATTCCACGTGATGTACTGGTGGTGTGTTTGGGGAAATCTACCTATGCGCGCTGTGGTATTATCGTCAATGTTACGCCGCTTGAACCAGAATGGGAAGGCCACGTCACACTGGAGTTTTCCAATACCACGCCCTTACCTGCCAAGATTTACGCCAACGAGGGCGCATGTCAATTCCTGTTTTTCCGTGGTGAAACTCCGCCAGAGGTCTCTTACAAAGACCGTAAGGGAAAATATATGGGGCAGATTGATGTTACGCCACCAAGGATACTCTAGGCCATGAAGACACAGGAAAGCGGCATGGATCGTCTGGTGATCACCGGCGGCAAAGCCCTGCAAGGAACAATATCCATCGGCGGTTCTAAAAATGCCTGTCTGCCTATTATTGCGGCGGCTCTTCTGTGTCCCGAGACTTTGCTCTTAAAGAATATCCCGCGATTAAGCGATGTTAGCAGTATGGTGCAGCTTCTGTTGCATCTGGGTTGTTCTGTAAAAACAGACAAAAAAAATATTTATCTTCAAACGGATACCCTGGCAACCGAAGATGCGCCTTATGACCTGGTGCGGAAAATGCGCGCTAGCGTTGTCGTTTTAGGGCCTCTGTTGGGGCGATTTGGCAAGGCGCGTATTTCCTTACCTGGTGGCTGTGCCATTGGCGCGCGTCCGATAGACTTACATCTGAAAGGCTTAAAGCTGCTTGGTGCAGAGATAACCTTGGAGCAAGGTTATGTCTCTGCTGTTGTGCCTAACGGGCGTTTGATCGGTGCAGATATAGACCTTGATTTTCCTTCTGTTGGGGCGACACAAAACCTGATGATGGCGGCGGTGCTGGCTGAGGGGGTAACGCGAATCCGCCAATCTGCCAGAGAGCCTGAAATAGCGCAACTTGCAGACTGCCTCAATGCCATGGGTGCCGATGTGCGCGGGGCAGGGGAAGCGATTATTGAAATTCACGGTAAAAGCCGTCTGCACGGTGCGGAATACAGTATCGAGGCGGATCGTATTCAAGGTGGAAGTTATGCCATGATGGTGGCGGCAACAGGAGGGCAAGCATTTCTTCGTGGCATGAAGCTTGAGTATCTGGGACAAGCACAAGGGGTTCTTGCCAGTGCAGGTGTCGAAATGCAGCAAGAAGACGGGGGTATATCTGTGCAAGCCAGCGCCATTAACCCTATTGATATTGTCACGGCTCCTTATCCTGGATTCCCAACTGATTTACAGGCACAGCTTATGGCTTTACTTTGCCTTGCAGAGGGGCGGAGCAGTATTACTGAAAAGATTTTTGAAAACCGCTTCATGCACGTGCCCGAACTTCAAAGGATGGGGGCGGATATTCAGCTGATGGGTGATACCGCTATTATCAATACCACACCTGTAACAGATAGACCGCGTCTAACGGGGGCTGAGGTGATGGCAACGGATTTACGCGCCTCTTTTTCTTTGATTATGTTGGGTTTAGTGGCAGAGGGCACAACCACGGTTCAGCGACTGTATCATCTTGATCGAGGCTACGAGAACCTTACCGAAAAACTATGTACTCTGGGCGCGGATGTCGTGCGAAAAAGCCATGATGCTTCGTAGTATTCTTTCTGCACTAACCATTGTTTTTTCAGCACATTTTGCTAGCGCGCACGAGACTGCTCGAGAAATACCCAAGAGTGCGACACAGATAGCCTTGTCTTTTGCTGAAATTGTCGAATCCAGCAGTCCTGCTGTGGTGAATATCTATACCAAGAGACCCGCAAAAAACAGCTTTTCGCTGTTTGATGATCCTTTTTTCAAGAACTTTTTCCCTGGCTTTAGCCTGAATACTGAACGGCAGGAAAATTCGTTAGGATCAGGCGTTGTTATTGATTCTTCAGGACTCATCATCAGCAACCTGCATGTCCTTCAGGGGGCGGCGGATATTGTCGTTGTCACCCATGATCGCCGCGAATACCAAGCCGAGATTGTCATTGCAGACGACAAGACAGACCTTGCGATTATTAAGCTCAAAGATTTTTCTGATTCTTTGCCAAGTCTGCCTTTTGGTGATGTCTATAACCTGAGGGTAGGGGACTTGGTACTGGCTATCGGCAATCCTTTTGGGGTTTCGCAAACAGTAACCAGTGGCATTATCTCTGGTCTGTCGAGAACACAGCTCAATGGCAATCGTTATCAATCCTTTATTCAAACGGATGCCGCGATTAACCCTGGAAACTCTGGCGGTGCATTGATCGACACCAGAGGCCGCTTGATAGGAATCAATTCCGCAATTATCAGCCCTACGGGTTCTTCAAATGGTTTAGGCTTTGCGATACCAGTAAACATGATAAAACCCATTGTTTTTGCAGCAAAAAATGAAGTCCCCTTGAACCGTGCATGGTTAGGTTTTGAGCCGCAACCCGTGGATACCGCAAGTGCAGAGGCTCTTGGCTTGCATTATCCGCATGGTGTCTTGGTGGGGACTATTCTTGCGGACAGCCCAGCAGATAAGGCAGGCTTGGAAACTGGCGACTTGATCATTGCTGCAAATGACAACCTTTTGGAAAATCCGAATACTCTAAGTTTTTTTGTTGCTACTCTTATTCCAGAACAGACCCCTACAGTGCGTTTGAAGCTACACGGTAAAGAAGCTGAAATTACCTTTCCTATTGCATTTCCGCCAGCAGAACCGCCGATAAACAGGCAGGTCATTCAAGGCCGAAGTATTTTATCGGGTACAGCGGTGGTGAATGTCTCGCCTTTTATTACCGAATATCATAACCTGCCCTTAGGCACTGAGGGTGTGATGATCGACGAGATATTACAAGGCTCGCCCGCGAAAAGGCTCGGTTTTAAGGCTGGTGATATTATCCGTCGCCTGAACGGCGAGACCATTACACATGTCGCGCATCTGGTGAAGCTTATGCAGAAGGCTCGTCCGAAAAAGTGGTCTGTCGAGGTACTGCGAGATCGCAAGGTAGAACGTTGGCAGTTAAGTTAAATTATGACGGAAAATCATCTCTTTACTGATAATGCTCATCGCCCCTTAGCCGATATTTTGCGCCCGAAAACTCTGGAAGGGGTCTTGGGTCAAGAGCATCTGATCGGTCTTGAGGGGCGCATTAGCCGATTGTTGGCGGCGGAGCATTTGCCTTCAATGCTGCTTTGGGGACCGCCTGGTGTGGGCAAAACCACCATAGCACGCCTGATTGCTGATAAAGTCGAGAGCCACTTTGTCGCCCTATCTGCTGTATTTTCTGGTGTTGTCGAAATGCGGAAAGAATTTGCAGCGGCGAAAGAACGCCGACAAAGCGGCATGCAGACGTTACTTTTTATCGATGAGATACATCGCTTTAACCGCGCGCAACAGGATGCCTTATTGCCTGTTATCGAAGACGGCACGGTGACTTTCATTGCCGCGACAACGGAAAATCCAGGATTTTCCCTAAATTCTGCTTTATTATCAAGGCTTCAGGTCTTTACTCTGGAATCTTTATCCGAGGCCGCATTGCTGGCCTTACTCCGCAAGGCAGAGCAGGCTAGTGACCAGAAACTCAACCTAGCCGATGCAGCACAGAAACAGCTTATCGTTCAAGCCGATGGTGATGGTAGACAGCTTTTGAATATGGTTGAGATTCTGTTGCAGTTTGCCTCAGAGGAGACTCTGGATGTCGCGGGAATGATGAAATTGCTTGGACAGCATCAATTACGCTACGACAAAACCCAAGACGAGCATTATAACCTGATTAGCGCGCTCCATAAGTCTTTGCGTGGCTCGCATACTCAAGCGTCTCTGTATTGGCTGGCACGAATGCTGGTGGCGGGCGAAGACGGCAACTATATCGCCAGACGGCTTTTGCGCTTTGCTTACGAGGATATAGGCTTGGCTGAACCTGCCATTGCCGATGAAGCTTTAACCGCTTGGCAAACTTACGAGCGACTAGGATCACCCGAAGGGGAGATTGCTTTGGTACAATTAGTGATTCGCATGGCGAGTGCACCCAAGTCAAATTCGGCCTATGTTGCTGAAAAGCAAGCAAAGTCTATTGCGCGGCAGTATGGCACTATCGCGCCGCCGAAAAATATTATCAATGCCGCCAACAGCTTTATGAAAGGCGAGGGCTTCGGTAAGGGCTATGTCTATGAGCATAACCTAGAGGAAGGCGTTTCAAATCAGGCGTTTTTTCCTGAGCAAATACCTGAAAATACCATTCTTTATACAGCACGATCACGAGGCTTTGAGCGTGAGATTGAAAAAAGACTTGCATACTTCCAAAAAGTACGAGAAAGGCGAGACAATTAAACTCTTTTCATCATAAAGGATACTGCCCATGCGTACAGTCGTTTCTTCAGCCACCAAAGAGTGGATTATCGGCGTTGACGAGCCATTCACCATTATCGGTGAACGCATTAACCCTACAGGGCGGAAAATCCTTGCTGAGGAAATGAAAAATGGTGATTTCTCGCGCGTTGAGCGGGATGCTCTGGCGCAAGTCGCGGCGGGGGCAAGTATGCTGGATGTTAATGCAGGGATTCCCTTGGCAGACGAACCAGCGATTCTTGCAGATTCGATCAAACGAGTACAGGCCTTAGTCGATGTACCTTTGGCGATTGATTCCTCGATTGTTGCGGCTCTGGAAGCGGGTCTTGAGGTCTATCAAGGCCGCGCTTTGGTCAATTCGGTGACAGGTGAAGAAGAGCGTCTTGAGCAGGTTTTGCCATTGATCAAGAAATACGACTGTGCGGTGGTGGCTATCTCAAATGACGAGACAGGGATTTCTGAAGACCCAGACGAGCGGTTCAAGGTTGCGAAAAAAATCGTCGAACATGCGCAAGATTACGGTATTAAGCCGCATGATGTTGTGGTTGATCCGCTGTTCATGCCCTTGGGCGCAATGGCTTCTGCGGGGACATCCGTGATGGCTCTGGTGCGGCGGCTGCGGGATGAGCTGCATGTCAATACAACCTGCGGGGCGTCAAACTGTAGTTTTGGTCTGCCGAACCGCCACGCGCTGAATGCGACTTTTTTGGCCATGGCTATTGCAAATGGCTTGACCTCGGCGATTATGAATCCTCTGCATGACGAAGAAATAGCGGGAATCATGGCAGCAAATATCGTGATGAACCATGATACCAACTGTACCAACTGGATTCGCAAATACCGCGAGCCTAGTGCAGAGCCCGACCAAGGCAGACGTACGGGCAGACGCGCGAGAAGATAGTTTCTGTTCTAATGCGGCTTTTCATGTTATGGATGGAGCATGTTTATCTCGCGGAATAAAGCATGGAACTTGCCCGAAAGTGCTGTTACGCCTGAAACGGTCTATTTGAACAGACGGCAATTTCTACGCGGCGCGGCTTCTTTCGGAGTCGCTGCTGGTGTAATCAGTATGCACAGTCCAGCATCGGCTAAAGGGCTTGATAGCCACCAATATCCGCTGACGGCTGAATCAGAAGTCAACAGCTACGTTAATTTTTACGAATTTGGCAGCCATAAAGGCGTTGCAGATATTGCACAAGCCATGACAACCTCGCCGTGGAAGGTGATGATTAAAGGCATGGTCGCAAAAGAAAAGCTGTTAGACCTTGACGATATTCGCCGCCTGATGCCTCTTGAGGAGCGAATCACGATGCATCGCTGTGTCGAGGCTTGGGGCTTTGTCGCACCTTGGCAAGGCTTTCCCTTAAAGGCGCTTATAGAACATGTTCAGCCTACCTCGGATGCGCGTTATGTCGAATTTACAACTCTCCTTGACGAAGAAAGCATGCCTGGTATCCTTGGCCATACACCGAAGGTCTGAGCATCGAAGAAGCTCAAAACGACTTGGCTTTTCTGGCGACAGGGCTTTATGGCAAGGACTTGAAACCACAAAATGGCGCACCGTTACGTCTTGTCTTGCCGTGGAAATACGGTTTCAAGTCCATCAAGTCGATTGTTTCCATACGCTTTACCGATCAACAGCCCAAAAGTTTCTGGCAAAAAACTGGACCAGAAGAATACGGTTTTTGGGCGAATGTCAATCCAGAGATAGCGCACAAACGCTGGTCACAAGCCAGTCATCGGATGTTGGGTAGTGACGAGCGTGTTCCGACCGAAATTTTCAACGGTTATGGCGAATGGGTGTCCGATCTGTACCCGAACCATGATCCTGGCGACCGTACTCTATTTTTCTAAATTTGCCACGTGATTTTGCTTCAGGCTTTCTGTAAGAAGTCTTAACATCTTATTACGAAGCATATCATCCCATGTCGCACGAATATATCTTTACCAGTGAATCCGTCTCCGAAGGTCATCCCGACAAGGTCTGTGATCAAATTTCGGATGCACTCCTTGATTTCTATATCGAATTAGACCCGCATGCCCGTGTCGCAGCAGAAGTTCTGGCAACAACAGATCGCGTTATTATTGCTGGTGAAGTCCGTGCTGCCCATGATCTTTCTGAAACGGAACTGCATGAGCGCATTGAGACTTTAGTGCGGCAAAAAATACAGGATATTGGTTATGACCAATCAGGCTTTAACTGGAAGAATGTCGAGATAACGAATCTCCTTCATGCCCAGTCCGCACATATTGCCAGGGGCGTGGATGCCAAGGATTCCCAAGGCGAGGGGGCTGGTGATCAGGGCATTATGTTTGGTTATGCTTGTGATGAAACAGCAGAATTGATACCCGCGCCGTTAATGTATGCGCACCGTATTTTGCAAGCTCTATCCAAAACGCGCCATGCAGGCGAGGCAAGACTTTTGCCAGATGCCAAAAGTCAGGTTTCTTTACTGTACCGTGATGATCAACCCGTCGGAGTGGATACGGTATTGGTTTCGACCCAACATCAAGAGGGCGTAACCCAAGAGACCCTTCGTGATATTGTCGCCGAGCATGTTCGCGCGGTCTTGCCCTCAGAGTGGGCATTTCCTACGAAATTTTTTGTTAATCCCACTGGTGCATTTGTCATTGGTGGCCCTGATGGTGATGCTGGCTTAACTGGCCGTAAGATTATTGTGGATACTTATGGCGGCGCGGCAGTACATGGCGGTGGCGCGTTTTCTGGTAAAGATGCCACGAAAGTTGATCGTTCGGCGGCCTATATCGCGCGCTATCTTGCAAAAAATATCGTTGCGGCAAAACTGGCGCGCAAATGTACTATTCAGATATGTTATGCGATAGGGGTTGTTCAGCCTTTGGCGGTCTATCTGAATCTGCATGGTACAGGCACGATAGAGACCCAAGCGTTGGAGCAATGGTTAATGCAGAATATCGACTTATCGCCACGCGGCATTATCACGCGCCTTCAGTTGGCGCGGCCCATCTATCAACCCACTGCCAGCTATGGCCATTTTGGTCGCAAGGCTGGCGAGCAGGGCAGTTTCACTTGGGAGGCCACTGATCTGGTTGCCACCCTGCAACAGGAGTTTATACAATAATGGATTATCGTGTCAAAGACCTGTCTCAAGCGACTTTGGGTGAAAAGGAAATTTCTATTGCGCGCGGTGAAATGCCGGGCTTGATGGCTTTGCAGGAACAGTTCAAAGCCGCGCAACCTTTGCGCGGTGCGCGAATCACAGGCTGTATTCACATGACCATTCAGACAGCGGTTCTGATTGAAACTCTGATTGTTTTGGGTGCTGAGGTGCGTTGGTCATCGTGTAATATTTTCTCGACTCAGGATCATGCGGCCGCAGCGATTGCAGCACGCGGGATTCCCGTATTTGCCTGGAAAGGTATGTCTGAAGAAGAATATGACTGGTGTATTGAGCAGACGATCACAGGCCCTGAAGGCTGGCAGCCGAATATGCTGCTGGATGATGGTGGAGATTTAACCGCGATGATGCACGAAAAGTATCCTGAGCTGCTACAGGATATTCGGGGGATTACCGAAGAAACCACGACAGGAGTCTTGCGTCTGATTCAAATGGCAGAGGCTGGCGCGTTGAAAACTCCAGCGATAAACGTCAATGATAGTGTCACCAAGTCAAAATTCGATAATACCTATGGTTGCCGCGAAAGTCTTGTTGATGCCATACGCCGTGCTACCGATGTGATGATGGCAGGAAAAGTCGCGTGGGTTGGTGGCTTTGGCGGTGTGGGTAAAGGCTCTGCTGCTTCACTCAGACAGGCGGGCTGTCGTGTAATTGTCTCTGAGATTGATCCTATCTGTGCGCTTCAGGCCGCCATGGAAGGATACGAGGTTCTACCCATCGAAGAGGTTGCAGATAAGGCGGATATTTTTGTGACGGCAACGGGAAATTGCGACGTGATCACCATTGACCATATGCGCGAGATGAAAGACCGTGCTATTGTCTGTAATATTGGTCACTTTGATAATGAAATTCAGGTCGATGCCTTACGCAACATGGTTTGGGACAATATCAAGCCCCAAGTTGATGAAGTTATTTTTCCTGATAGTAAGCGTTTGATCCTTTTGGCAGAAGGCCGTCTGGTCAATCTGGGTTGCGGCACAGGTCATCCAAGTTTTGTGATGAGCGCAAGTTTCACCAATCAAGTCATGGCACAGATGGAACTTTGGCAACATAGCGAAAATTACGACAATAAAGTCTATACCCTGCCAAAGAAACTTGATGAACAGGTGGCAGCCTATCATCTGGCAAAGGTTGGTGCGAAGCTTTCAGTCCTTGAAGGTAAACAGGCTGACTATATTGGCGTTGATCAACAGGGGCCGTTCAAACCAGAATATTATCGCTATTAAGTGTTGTTATTTCAATGCAACTAATGCTTCAATTTCAACAGGAACGCCGAAAGGCAGCGAACTTGCTCCGGTAGCGGCGCGGACATGAGTGCCAACCTCTGAACCAAAAACCGCAACCATCAAGTCTGATGCGCCGTTGATAATTTTGGCATGTTCGGTAAAGTCTTTGCCCGCGTTGACAAAGCCGCCAAGTCGTACAATGTGGGCGACTTTTGCCATGTCATCATCAACCTCAGCGGCAATTTGCGCGATAATATTCAAAGCACACAATTGAGCCGCCTCAACCGCGGCAGTGCCGAAGCAATTATTACGGTCTCGGCGGCGATCATTTTTTGCGCGCTCAGGATGGTAGGCGGTCTCACTGCCTTCACGGCGGTCAGGCAAGGAACGCTGATCTTGCATTACATTGACTTTGCCCAGAAATTGCGGTGTTCCCTCAAGAACAGGCAACTGTCCTGAGATATACAGCATATTGCCTATTCTGAGCCTTGGAACATAATTGCCCACAGCCAATGCAGGTTTTGGTAGACTCAGACCGAGTTCCGCAATACGGGTACTAATAGATTGAGACATAATCTCCCCCCTGAAATATTATGATGAATTTATGCGTTTGCATAGATTAGACTTATTGTAATCGTGAAATCTATCGTGGAGCAAGTGCAATATGTTGAGACAACACTCCTGCACAAAAATCCGTGAAGGCTATTATCATCGCACCATACTAAAGCTGGCTCTACCTGCCATGTTGGCGCAAATGTCTCTGCCTTTGCTTGGGCTGGTTGATACTGCGGTGATGGGGCATTTTGCCTCAACCGAAGCTTTAGCAGCTGTTGCAGCAGGAGCGGCACTCTATATGGTGGTGGCAAACAGCACAGGTTTCTTACGCAGCAGCACTCTAGGATTCATTGCCCAAGCATGGGGCAGGGGAGATACGGCGGCCTTAAAAGACTGGTTCTTGCGTAGCCTGCTTTTGGCACTTCTTGTGGGAACTGTATTAACGATATTCTCAGCCACTTTACTCATATTTGTCGACTGGCAAGGTTTTGAGCCACGCTTTAATCAGGCGCTTGAGGACTATTTGTTGATTCGGGTCTGGGCTTTGCCCGCCTATACTTTGAACCTCGTCTGTTTAGGCGTTGTGTTGGGGTTTCAGGATTCACGGGCAGTTTTGCGGATTATGCTATTGGCGAATATGGTCAATATCTTACTGGATGTCGTTTTTGTCGTGGGGATTGGTTTACAGGCAGACGGCGTCGCATTGGCGACGTTGATTGCAGAATACCTTGCTGCTGGATACGGTTTGTGGATTGTGCGGGGGAAATTTCGCGCCCGAAACATTGTTTTGAACTATGAGAGCATGATCATTATTGCACGTAATCTATCGGCTTTTCGTCGTTTATGGTCATTGAATGGACATTTCTTTGTGCGCTCAAGCGTTTTATCCCTGTGTTTTGCAAGCTTACCTATAGCATCTGCTCGTTTAGGAGCAGAATTTGCGGCAGCGAATGCTGTTGTCCTGAATCTCTGGTTGATGATGTCCTATAGCCTTGATGGCATTGCGAATGCCGCTGAGGCTCTTACTGGACGTGCTATTGGACGCGGTTTGCCTAAGTTGCTGAAAGGGTTTTTGCGGCGCTTGCACTGCTGGATAGCACCTGTGTTTTTACTATATTTTCTTGTT
>JAHDDM010000005.1:0-5088 GCA_020629355.1 Rhodospirillaceae bacterium | reverse complement strand
AAATATTTTTTGAAAGTTTTGTTGCTTTGCAAACGCCTGATCATGCCGTGCAAGCCCTTGCTGAGAAGGCACAGGTTTGGCTTTATGTCGCATTGTTTTTCTCGCCTTTCTGTATCTTGCTTGATGGGGTGTATTACGGCGCGACTCTGGGTAAGGAAGTTAGCAGGACAATGCTGGTTGCAGGACTGATTTTTGCGTGCGCATTGTTCCTTTTGCCAGACTATTTTGGCAATGAGGGCATATGGTTAAGTTTGAATTTACTGCTCATTGTGCGCTCTGTTGGGTTGTATCTCTTTTTGCCAAGGGTTATGCAGAAGGCAGAAAGAGATAGGCTGAAATGCTCGATAAAGAATTAAAAAATAAATTATTGTTTCGCGCCAGTCACCGTGGCATTCGAGAGATGGACATTGTGCTAGGGCGGTACTGCGCCGCGCGAATAGGGGCGATGGATGCGCGGCAAGTCCTTGTTCTTTCGGCTGTTTTGCATATTAACGATCAACCCCTGTATCAGGCTTTATCCGAAGAAAACGCCGATACAGCGTTGCACAGGTTGGTTGAGGATGCACCAGAGGAATTTCAAGCTGAAATGATCAAGATGCTTCAGGAAATTTATCATTGGATGCGTGCGAACCCGTACAGGGGTGATCAATGAGCATCTTTTCATCCGAAAATTTGCCCAAGCAAATCGGGCAGGCGGCGGTCTTGCCCAATGTTCCCGCAGGCGGGGTGGCACAGGTTCTGGCGGATATTCTGGATCAGGGGACTGAAGAAACTCTGGTCTATATCGCCGCGCATCTTGCCGAGGCCCATAGTTTGCGTGATTCTTTGCAGTTTTTCCTATCGCAAGAAATATCAATTTCGGTGTTTCCAGCTTGGGACTGTGCACCGTATGATCGTTCCTCGCCAAGTGATAGGGTGCAGGCTGAACGGGCAAGACTCCTGCATCAATTCGCGACTACAGAGACGAAAGCTGTTCGACTGGTCATTGTTCCAGTCAATGCTTTCCTGCAATATGTACCAGAAATTCAAAATCTTAGGGCATTGGAGACGGTTTCGTTGCAGGCTGGAACAAGAATCTCTCCGGAGCATCTTAGCCGCCAGCTTGTGGCTTTGGGGATGCAGCCTGTGGATATGGTGCATCGGCCGGGCGAATTTGTCCGGCGCGGTGGCCTGATTGACCTTTTCCCTTCGGGGCATACATTACCCATTCGTCTGGATTTCATGGGCAATGAAATAGAAAGTCTGGTGCATTTTGATCCCCTAGACCAGCGCCGTCTGGAAAAACCATGCCCGAACGTGGATATTGTGCCGAGTCGTGAAGTAATCCTTTCAGAGGAAACCATTCAGCATTTCCGACAAGGCTACCGCGAAGCCTTTGGCCTTGATGTTGCTCAAGACCCACTGTTCGCGGCAATAAGCGCTGGACATCCCTATCGGGGTATGGAACATTACTTGCCGTTATTTTATCAGAACTTAACCTTCATCAGCCAATATTTTTTGGAGGGATTATTTATTTTCGGCAAAGGTGCTTTACAAAGCGCGCACGAGAAATTTAACGAGATTACAGCCTATCACGTAATGCGTCTGAATCATTATGCGGACTTGGGAAAGCGTAGCACTCGAGAGGGCAGGGCGGCCTTGGCAGAGTGCTTCAAGCCGCTTGATCCAGACCTGATGTATCCCAGTGAAACAGATTTTGCAGATCATATCCAACAGCTCAGAATATTGTCTTTTGAGGCATTCGCCGAATTGTCCCGTGATCAACAGCAAGACTTTGACTATCCGATGCAACAAAGTAAAAACTTTGTTGCGCCGCGCGCCTTGAAAGGTAGCGCTGGTGTCATCGAAGAGCTACATGCCCGCGCAGAAAACAACTGGCGCGGTAAGGTCAAGATTGTTGCCACTGCACATCGTGAAGAACAAACCCGAAGAATGTTAGAGCAGGGTGGTTTTACCTTACGCGAAGCTGAAAATATTCGAGAAGCCAAACGTCACGCGCCAAAAACACTCTATATCACGAATCGGTTTCATCGTGGTGGGTTTGAAACTGATCATTATGTTTTTCTGGATGAAATAGAGCTTCTTGGCGGCGAAGAGGCACATCGTGCCAAGCGTAGCCGTCAGGCCAAAAACATGATTCTGGATATGACCACCATCAATCAAGGCGACTTGGTGACACATATCGAACATGGTATTGGGCGATATTTGGGTTTATCAAACATATCGGCCGATGGTGTTTGCCATGAATGTCTGAAGATTGAATATGCTGAGAACGGCATTCTGCATCTTCCAGTAGAAAATATTGAACTGGTTTCACTCTATGGCGAGGCGGACTCTGAAAGTAGAACGCTTGATCGCTTGGGACAGACAGGTTGGCAAGCACGCAAGGCACGGGTACGCGGACGCATCAAGGATATCGCCGAAAAACTTATTGCGCTTGCTGCAAAACGCCAAAGTGTCCAGGTTCAGCCTATCGAGCCTGATTGGGATCATTACGTGCGTTTCAAACAGAATATTGCCTTTACTCTAACAGATGATCAACAGGGCGCGATTGATGATCTGGTTGAGGACTTGCGCCGTGGCTGTCCGATGGATCGCTTGATTTGCGGTGATGTTGGCTTTGGCAAAACTGAAATTGCCATGCATGCAATTTTTGTCGCGGCCTACAATGGCGGTCAAGTCGCCTTGCTTGCCCCTACGACACTATTGGCAGCCCAACATTACCGAACACTCGAAAAGCGCTTGCAGGGTTTTGGCTTCGAGATAGCCTTGCGCTCAAGAGCCAACACAACAAAAGAAGCCAACGCGATTCTTGAGCGTATGGAAAATGGTGCAGTAGATATTGTTGTTGGAACCCATGCTTTACTGAGTAAAAAAGTTAAGTTTAAGAATCTCAAGCTTTTAGTCATCGATGAAGAGCAACGCTTTGGCGTGTCGCAAAAGGAAACTCTGAAGAATTTACGCGCTGAGGTGCATGTATTGTCTCTGTCTGCAACGCCGATTCCTCGAACGCTGAATATGGCACTTTCTGGCGTGCGCGATTTAAGCGTTATCGCTACTCCGCCAGTGGATCGGCTGGCCATACGCACAGTACTCGAGCCGTTTGATGAGGTCAGCATCGAACGTGCCTTGATGCGCGAAAAAGATCGGGCAGGGCAGTCGTATTTTGTCACGCCTAGAATTAAATATATCGCTGAATTAGAAGTAATGTTGGCGAAAATCGTGCCGAATCTGAAAGTCGTCACCGTGCATGGCCGTATGAATCAAGAGACGCTGGATACGGAAATGCGGCGTTTTGTCGATGGTGAAGCGGATATTTTGCTCGCCACCAGTATTATCGAGTCTGGTCTTGATGTCACCAATGCCAATACGATGCTGGTGCATCGTCCTGATCTTTTTGGATTATCACAACTTTATCAGATACGTGGACGTATCGGACGCGGTGCAGTGCGGGCGAATTGCTACCTGTGCTTACCGAAACGTGGCGAGATTCACCACAATGCCGCAAGACGGCTAGAGGTGCTGCAAACGCTGGATTCTTTGGGGGCGGGATTCACGCTTGCGCATCATGATATGGACTTGCGTGGGGCAGGGAACCTGGTAGGCGCAGAGCAGTCTGGTCACATGAATGAAGTCGGGGTAGAACTGTATCAAAGAATGCTGGTGGATGCACTGGAAGCCTTGAAAAAAGGTGAAGATTGGAATGAAACCATTCAGGAATCTCTTGAGGCGCGCGATAATATTGAGATAAATTTAGGTCTTTCCATCGGTATTCCTGAAGAATATATCTGTGATATTGCGACACGATTATCCTTGTATCGCCGAATTGCCAAGCTTGAGGATAATGCAGAAATTCAAGCAATTACCGAAGAATTGCGAGATCGTTTTGGTGCAATTCCACAGGTAACACTAAATCTTTTGAGTATCATTCAGATTAAGATACTGGCAAAGTCCTTGCGGGTGCAGAAAATTGATGCAGGCAAGCAAGGCGTTGCGGTGAAATTCTTTGAAGACCACTTTAGCGACGGTGACGGTCTTATTCGATTATTGATGCAACATCCCAAGGACTTGCGTGTCACACAGGATCACCGTCTGGTGTACAGTGCGGGGAACTGGGGCAAGGCGGATCAACGTGTGGGTTTAACCTTGAAATTCTTGCAGTTACTGCAGACAGCACGGTGAAATGTCTATAACTGTCTTTTTCGTTGTTCTTTTTGCGGCCTGTTTGCACGCCCTTTGGAATACAGCAGTCAAAGGCATGAAAGACAAGCAAAATGCCATGGCCGCAGTGATTATCGGGCATATTCCGTTTGCTCTTGTTTCTATTGCCTTCTCACCAATGCCAGATTGGGAATGCTGGCCTTATCTGGTGGTGGGTATCTGCCTGCATTTTGGCTACCAGATTTTCCTGCTTAATGCCTATAGATTCGGCGATTTAACCCAAGTTTATCCGATTGCCAGAGGTGTCGCGCCTTTGCTAATTGCATTGATTTCATTGCTTTTTCTTGGGGTTGTGCTTTCAAGCATGGAGACACTGGCGCTGAGTTTAATTGTTGCGGGTCTTCTAAGTCTTGCTATTGTACGCAAGGCAGACGGCAAGCGTAATCCCAAGGCGGTCTATCTCGCTCTTGCTACGGGGTGCATGATTGCTGGATATTCGCTGGTTGATGGTATCGGGGCACGGATTGCTGGCACGGCTTTTGGTTTCTTTGGTTGGCTGGCATTGATCAATAGTCTGGTGATGCTGGTGTATATGCTTGGAATGAGGCATTTGAAACCATCGAGTAACTCCTTCAAAATGAATCCGCATCTGTTTCTTCTTGGTGGTGGAATTTCCTATATTGCTTATGCGCTGGTGATGTGGGGGTTCACACAAGCACCGATAGCACTGGTCACGGCTTTACGTGAAACCAGCATTGTCTTTGCTTTATTGTTGGGCGTGTTTTTCCTGAAGGAGCGGCTTGATCTGATAAAAGTGATCGCGACATTATTAAGCATTACTGGCGCAGTCATTTTACGTTTAGGAAAATAAGAAAAAAAAGATAAAAATAAAAAAGAGATAAGAACTAAAAAAGTAACATTCAAAGA
>JAHDDM010000004.1 GCA_020629355.1 Rhodospirillaceae bacterium | reverse complement strand
AGCAGTTCCGCCTCGGCTGCTGCGCCGATAGATTCAGGATTCCAGTCTTCGGGTAGACGGCAAAAGATATCTGCTAGACATTGCAGCATGGCGCGTTGAGACGGTGTTGCATCCTTGCGTATAGCGACTCCCTGCTGTTCCACCACAACAGCAGGAGCAGTTTCGTTTGCGCTGTGGAAAGGCAAGCCGTGGCCTAAAAATACCACATGATCAGGATAGTATGATCCCGTGGTGATCATGCGGCATATGCGTGGATTTGTTGCCATCCAACTGCAAGAAGACCATTCATAGCCTTCAGGTGCAGGGGTATCGGGGGTTTCGGTTACTGTAATATGCGGCACGAGATTCAAAAGAATTTCGACATGTGCAATTTTCTGTGCCGTTTCTGCCACCGAATTTCCGCAACAGATTAGCCCGTGGTTGGATAAGATGAATATATCGGTTTCTGGTTTGGCATGATGCAGTATTTGTTGCGTTAAGGCTAATCCAGGCTTGGCATAAGGCACGAGAGCAAAGTTCAGCTCTTTAAGCTTGTCTTTTAATTGCGTGCGGCCTTCAGGGCTAATGGCGTGGGTTAAAGCCATAATCGAATGGGTGTGGGCGACGACTTTATAGTCTAAAGCGGCATGAAAGGTTGTTTCAATCGACGGACGCAAACGGATTTCAGGGTCAATTATTGTGTCCTTGCAGCTGCCATCACCTGCCAGACCTTGAGCCTCGGCCTGTGCGGCGGCTCTGTCAACGGAGACAAAAATCTGTTTTCTTTCGGCATCAGCAAGTTCTGTACCAGAAGCCTTAATCCATAGGACATTACCATCTTTGATTGAGGTGTTGCCCCCCGCACCTTGTACCTGAAGGGGGTCTTGTCCTAATTGGGCAGATAGCGCGCAAAATTCTGCGTCAAGAAACGTTTCAGTCATCGCAATAATTCCATTCTATAGGTTGGGGCAGAGACACCGTATTCTGCACAAAGCTGTTTCAGGGTAGCGTTTTGATCACCAGAGGCAAATTTTTCTGCATACAGCCCACCTTCAATCAGCAGGCTATCCCATCCAGCTTCTGTTGCCCCTGCAATATCGTGTAACAGGCTGTCTCCCACCATCAACAGGTGTGATGTTCCGAGCATTTTTTCCATGGCCTGAAATATGGCATGATGTGGCTTGCCATAAAAAAAGACTTCTCCACCATGCTTTTGATAGGCATGGGCGATTGCGCCAGGAGAGGCGACTGTCGCCCCATCCGCGCGCGGGCTGGCCAAGTCTGGATTAGAGCAATAAAGAGGCAGGCCAGAAGAAACAATATCTTCGAGGATTTTTTGTCGGTCTGCCTTGGTACTGGAATCCGCAAGCCCCATCAACAGCACAGCATCAGCCGCATTCAGGCTTGAGCAGAATTCAACATCCAGCCCTTGCGCCCATTGCTCAGCATCGCCTGCACTACGTTCAATGGCATGGAATTTTTGCTGCGGAATTTTGCCGCCATGAATATCATGCCACAGAGCCTCGCCACTGGTCATTACCGTCTCGAACAGTTCTGGCGTAAAGCCCATTGCTGTAATGCGCGCGGCATTCAGTGTGCTACGTTTGCCAGAATTTGACAGCACGGCCAATCGAGAACCATTGGCTTGGGCGCGCGTCAATGCCTCAACAGCCGAGGGGTACGCTGCAACGCCATTGTGAAGGACACCCCACTGATCAAAAACCAGCGCGTCATAATCACACGCTATCTGCATCAGGCTTTCGATTGCCCTGACCATCAGGTTCTCTCTACGCCATATCTTCAGGTTTAGCCAAACTGGCGAGGTAAGCCTCGACTTCTTCGGGTTTCATCGCCGGAGCAGATTTCTGTGCTGTTCCTGCGGGCATGTCGCCAAAATAAAACTGGAAGCCTGGTATGGTCTGCCGGCGTTTGCGGATCGGCATCCCGGGATAGGGAAACACATCAGAGCGCGCATTCGCCTCATAATCATGGCATGGCAGGACATAATCAGAGCGTTTATCCAGCTCTTCCACGGATTTCCAGCCTTCATAAGAATTGACAAAACGGGCAGGAACCCAATACCGCCATTGTTCAGCAGGATTCGGCTCAAGATTGCGCTCTTCAAAAATTGCATCGCCGCAAACAACAATATCGCCAGCACTCGTCGCTACCGATACCGCCATATGTCCCACAGAGTGACCTGGTGTTGGGAACATCGTAATGCCTGGTAAAACTTCACATTCCGCATCGACGGCTTCAAAAACACAGCCGGTATAGGGCGGCTCGATGCCCAGAATACCACATTCATACGTGCGGTAATAAAGCGGTAGTGGATTGTAGGCCATTTCAATTTCGGCCTTGGGCGCGATATATCGCGCGTTTTTGAACTCTTTCATGTTCTGGACATGATCCCAATGCAGATGCGTAAAGACAATGGCGTCAATCTCATCGGGGTGCACTCCAAGTTTCTGTTGCAAATGCTCGTGCACCTGCAAACAGCCGCGCTTTTCACAGTTATGGTGATATTTGCTGGCGCGTTCTTGATCGGGCAGGCCAGTATCGATTAAAATCTTATGTGTGCCTGTATCAACATAGTGACAAAAAACAGGTTGCCATTTCTTTTGACCAGCAGGACCTTTCCAGAAGATATAGGTACCGAGGTCGCCGTGAAGCCAGCCAGTGTTGATGGGGTAAATTTTAGTTTCGGCAATGCTCATCAGTATCTCTCTCCGTAGCTTGATTGATTTAAGTGCATATAGGTTTTGTATACATAATAGACAAAGCGAACACATTTTCAAGAAAAACTTACGATATGCGCAATATACAACCCAATATTGTGGACTCAGTTTGCTTTGAGAACTTGCATGACACCTGTTGTGGAATGGCGGCGCATACTTTTTGATGCCGCAAGGGAATCTTCGGAGAAAATATCATTCATCAATTCAACATGACCAAGAGCAGAAGCCTTCAAGTCTTCTGGCGAGCTGAGCTTTTTGGCGCGAAACGGCCCTGTGCGCCGCCTGAAATCAGAAGCCAGCTCTGCCATGTAGCGATTTCCAGTGGCGCGATAAATGGCTTGGTGAAATGCTTCGTTTGCCTTTGCATACGCTGCTCTATCGCCAGATTCGGCTGCTTCAAGACATGCAGCCTGAGCGGTTTCAATCTCTGAGCGTGCCAGAAATGTCAAGCGTTGCGCTGCAATACGCGCACATGCGGCTTCAATTTCGTGCATGGTCTCGAAAATCTGCCCCAATTCCTCGCGGCTATATTCCGCGACAAAAACACCGCGTTTTTCACCCTGTACTAAAATGCCTTGCGCGGTCAAGCGCGACAAAGCCTCGCGTGCAGGGGTTCGCGAGGCTTCAAATCGGCGCGCCAGTCCTGTTTCATCAAGACGCTGTCCTGGGGATAGAACGCCCATGCTGATTTCTTCCAGCAGAGCCTGTTCAATACGTTGCGCTGCGGATAGCTTTGTCCCTTCGACTTTTACGCCTTGATTGTCGCTTATAGCTGTGCTTTTGTTTCTGAAGGGCATGGTGTATTCTTTGTCACCGTCTCAATGTAAGGATGGATATATTCTCACCCAAGAATATTTATCCTATAATATTTATCACAATGTTATCTTGCGTACCAGTTTTTTATTTTGTATACATTGATAGAAAATAACAGGAGGTGCTTTTTCGTTATGCCGCAAATTCGTCTGGAAAATTTGGTGAAGAAATATGGCGCGGTTGAGGTTCTGCATGGCATAGACCTTGAAATGGCGAACAATGAGTTTACCGTATTGGTTGGCCCTTCAGGATGTGGCAAGTCGACGACATTACGGATGATTGCTGGACTCGAATCGGTTTCCAGTGGCGAGATTTATATCGATGATCGCCCTATCAGCCATTTGGAGCCGAAAGAGCGCGGCCTTGCCATGGTCTTTCAGGATTATGCCCTGTATCCGCATATGGATGTGGCGCAGAATATCTCTTTTGCCTTGCGTTTGCAAAAGCGTCCCAAGGCGGAAATTGCCGCTAAAGTTCGTGAAGTTGCCGAAATTGTTGGCTTGACAGATTTTCTACAACGTAAACCAGCCGCTCTGTCTGGTGGTCAACGTCAAAGGGTTGCCATGGCGCGCGCGCTGGCAAAGGATAGCGGCATTTTCCTGTTTGACGAGCCTTTGTCTAATCTGGATGCCAAATTACGCGGACAGATGCGGGCGGAACTAGCCTTGATGCGGCAAAAATTGGCGAAAAACATGATCTATGTCACCCATGACCAGATTGAGGCCATGACCCTTGCAGACCGAATCGTGGTGATGCATGGTGGGGATATTCAACAGCAGGGTGCACCTGAAGAGCTGTTCAAAAAACCCGCAAATAAGTTTGTTGCAGGGTTTTTAGGTTCTCCGCCAATGAATTTTATGGATGCAGAACTGCAACAGGAAAATGATCGACTTTATGCCAAAGGTCATGGCTTTGCGTTTGCCCTGCCAGAGCAGAAAGCCAAAACCCTAGGCAAGACAGAGGGAAAGGTCACGGTAGGTATTCGCCCTAGTGATCTAAATTATGACGATACCGCACCAGAAGGGGCGGGGTTAAATCTTAATGTTCGTGTTGCAGAATATGTTGGCGCGCAATCGGTTTTGATGTGCGCTTGTGAGACCTCAGATGTGACGGTGGAGCTCAAGTCAGAGACCCCGATTGCATTAGGCAAAACGCTCAGGTTTGCGGTCAGACCTGAGGGCATTCATGTGTTTGACCGTACTTCAGAAGTGGCTCTTTAAGAGCTGTTATAATCATAATTAGGAGGTAGTATATTATGCTTAAAAAACTTAAACACCTTACCTTGGCAACGGCGATGCTGCTATCGACTTCTGCCATGGCAGGGCCTTATGATCCTTATAAGGGCGAAACCTTGGTGGTGAATTTCCCTGCGCATCCGCACTATAATGCGGTGATGAAAATCTTGCCAGAGTTCACCAAAGAAACGGGAATCAATGTCGAAGTGGATCAGCTTCCGTATCTTAAGATGCGTGAACGCCAGACGCTGGAGCTTGCTCAGGACGAGGGTGAATATGATCTGGTTGCCTATGTGGTCTTTTCCAAAGCCGATTACGTGTATGCGGATCAGCTGGAAAATCTCGCGCGGTATTTCATGAACCCGAAACTTGCAGACCCAAATTATGACGCCGATGATTTGATCGATGGCTATGTCTATAATATTGGCTTTGCTGGTGGTAACAAAGGCTATCTGGAAGGAAAAACTGGTTCTCTGTTTGGCATTCCTTACGGTTCAGAGACCTCGGTCTTAGGCTATCGTAAAGACATTTTTGACAAGCACGGTCTCAAAGTTCCAGAAACCTATGACGAGCTTCTAAAAACGGCCTGTGCCATTCCACAGCTTGAGCCAGGCATGGGTGGCTTGTCCTCGCGTGCAGCATCAGGCCATCATGCAAGCCATGCCTTCCTGTTGCATCTGGCACCATTAGGCGGTCGTGTCTTTGATGACAACTGGAATCCTATCGTCAACAATGCCCAAGGTGTACAGGCAGCGAATGCTCTGAAGACCATCGTTGAGTGCGGCCCTGAAGGTGCAGCATCATTTGGCTTTGGTGAAGCATTGGGTTCATTCCTGAATGGTGATACTGCCATGTTCCTAGATACGACTGTTGTTGCAGGTCAAATCAATGACCCTGATAAATCAAAAGTCGTGGGTAAAGTCGGTTGGGCGATGCACCCAATGGGGACACGCCGTGGTTCGCAAACTGGTGGCTTTGGCATCGGCATTCCCAAAAATGCTGAGCACAAAGAAGCTGCATTCCTGTTGATGCAGTGGTTGACCTCGAAAAAGGCTGATAAGCTTGTGGCGCTGGCTGGTGGTAATCCATCACGCTTCTCAACCCACGCTGATGCTGAGGTCAATGCCAAGTTCCCACATATGGCAACCTTTGGTGAGGCATTGAAATATGCTGATCCTGATTGGCGTCCAATTATTCCAGTTTGGGGTAAAATCAACGCTGATCTTGGTACAACCCTGTCTAAAGTGTTGACCGAAGGACTGGATGTACAAGAGGCACTTGATGGCGTTGCAGAACGCACAAAAGGTGTGATGAACGAGGCTGGTTACTATACTTGGAACTAGTCTGGAATTATCTTCAGTGTGCCGCCTGAGCGGGTTTTGCTCAGGCGGCATTTTGAGTAACAATACAGAGAATTTCTTGTGAACGGACAGCTTGCCAATCGTTTTACGCCGTATATTTTTATGGCACCAGCGGTACTCATTATGGGTATTGCTCTGCTGTATCCTTTAGGCTACATGGTGTATGGTTCGTTTCGGGAGTGGAATCCCAGTCAAAATATTTCCGAGACTGAATTTGTTGGTCTAAAAAACTATATTACGCTTTTCTTTGATGCGGCCTTTCGGGAAAGTCTGGCTGTCACCTTGATTTTTGCAGTTACTGTTGTCGCCGCAGAGCTTTTTATCGGCGTTGGGTTGGCTTTGTTGCTGGATCGTAATATTCGCGGCATGTCGCTGTTACGGACTCTGTTTATCTTGCCCATGATGATTGCGCCAGTTGTCGTGGGGTTGATGTGGCGATACATGTATCATCCCACGGTAGGTACGATTAACCGAACTCTAAAGTCCATGGGGTTCGAGGGGGTTGACTGGCTTGGGCAGCATGCATTAGCCAGTGTAATCGTTGCTGATATCTGGCAATGGACACCTTTTATTTTTATTCTTGCCCTTGCGGCCTTGCAGTCCTTGCCCCGTTCAGCCCTTGAGGCCGCACGGATTGACGGCGCAACTGCCTGGCAACAGATTTTCTATATCAAATTGCCTCTGATGATGCCGGTGCTGATTGTCACCGCACTTTTGCGTCTGATTGACGCTTTCAAGGTTCTTGAGGTCATTCTGGTGATGACCCAAGGCGGTCCTGGCCTGTCCACCGAGATTCTGGCATTGCGTATTTCGCGTACCGCCACAGAGTTCCGTGAACTGGGTGTCGCAGCCGCCATGTCCAATTATCTGCTGATTTTGCTCCTTCTGCTAACGCTAGGGATGTTTGTCATTACTCGTTTGCAGGAAAAGCGTGCCGCACGTCTTGCCAAAATGGTTCAGGAAGAAAGCTGATGCAACAGGAACGCCTCAACCCCGCATTTTATGCTCTGCTCGCAACGTTGATTTTCATGTCTGTTGGGCCTATCGCCTTGATGCTGATCAATTCTTTCAAGCTTGATGTCGATATCATTAGCGGCACAAGCGGCCTTCTGTTCCTGCCCACCATACGCAATTATGAAACGGCTCTCTGTGATATCCTGTGGTACACGCCAGAACATATGGACTATTGCGCGCTGAAATTTGGCGGTGCAATGATCAATTCGTTGATTATTGCCTTGATTTCCACGGCCTTGACTCTGGTCATTGGCTGTATGGCAGCCTATGCTTTGGTGCGGTTTCGCTTCATGGGGCGGGATTCGGCCTCGTTGACAACGCTGATGGTGCGGATGGTGCCGCCAGCGGTGCTGCTTGTGCCCGTTTTTGGTTTATGGAACAACGATTTCTGTATCAGCAAGCAGTCTTGGCTTGGCGAAATTATTCGCGAGAGCTTTGGCGGACGTGGTGATGTCTGTCTGGCAGGGACGCATTCGGGTATTATTCTGATTTACGTTGCCATGAATCTGCCTTTTGTTATCTGGATTTTGCAAAGCTTCATCGTTCAGGTGCCACGATCACTCGAAGAGGCCGCAAAGGTAGACGGAGCTGGGCCTTTCCAGGTCTTCTTCAAGATTGTGTTACCTTTGATCAAGCCTGGGTTGGCAGCAGCAGCAATATTCACTTTCCGTATTGCCTGGAACGAGTATCTTTTGGCTTCGGCACTTTCGGATCGCGACACGAAAACCGTACCGATACTGATTGTGAATAATATGTCAGAGTTTAATGTCGAATGGGGTGTGATCATGGCTACGGGGATGCTACTTGCTATTCCGCCGATTATCTTTACTCTGCTGGCCTCGCGGCAAATTATCGCTGGAATGACCGCCGGAGCCGTGAAGGGTTAGAGGTTATCCATAATGCACGCAAAAGTTGTGGTGATGGCCACGCTGGAGACCAAGGCTGCCGAAGCAGAGTATTTGGTTCAGCATCTTCAGCAACATGATGTCGATACAGAGACAATAGACTTGTCGTTGCATTGTGCTGGTGCAGCTTTAAGCGGTTCTGAGAAGCTGGAAGCCATGAATATTGCAGCTTCTCGTGGCCTGAAGGCAACAGAGACCGCATTATCTGGTGGAGTTCATGCCGTTATTGCCATTGGCGGCGGCACAGGTAGCGAGATAGCCATGGGTATCATGCGCGCCCTGCCGATTACCTTTCCGAAGGTGCTCGTGACGCCGATGCCTTTTGATCCGCGATTTTCCATTGCAGATACATCGATTATTCTCGTCCCGACATTGGCTGATATTTGCGGCCTGAATGCCACCTTGCGCGAGGTGCTGGAAAATGCTGCGGCTTTGACAAAAGGACTATGCGCCACCGAACGACAGGCGAATGCCTGTGTCGATGATCCCACCATTGGGATCACGGCTCTAGGGGCAACAGAAGCTGCTATTGCACGACTTGTGAGAACATTGCAGACGCGCAATCAGGAAAGCACGGTTTTTCACGCTAATGGCTTCGGCGGTGCAGCATTTGCGCGTTTTGCACAGCGCGGGGCTTTTCATGCCGTCATTGATTTAACCCCGCATGAATTGACCCGCTTGCATATTGCGGGTTCTCATGTTGCAATGCCAACACGATTTACCGCATATCAGGACAGGCCATTGATTGTTTTACCCGGTGGCTTGAATTTCATCGGCATGGGCGAGGCCGCGTTGCTGCCAGAACACTATCGAGGCAGACCGCATTATGCCCACTCGGCACTGTTCACCCATGTCAAACTGAGCAATACGGAAATGCTACAGGTCAGTGATATGCTAGTGGAGTATTTGAACGCCCATCATGCGCCTTGTGCATTGATTGTGCCGATGGGTGGTTTTTCGCATCAAGATTGCAGCGGCGGTGCGATAGAGGATGCACAGTTACGCACTATTTTCCTGGAACAGGCGCAGAAACGCCTAAATTCCAGAGTTTCTCTGGTGACCTTGGAAGAACATATTGCCGCGCCGAAAGTCACCGATACGATTCTCTCTACATTGGATTCACTCACGCAATAGGAAATGGAACATGACTTCTCTTAATGATCAAAAAGATGCTCTTATCGCTACGGCTAAACGCTGCTTTGATTTACGTTTGCAAACCAACGCGGGTGGCAATCTTTCCATGCGCCTTGAAGATAGGGATGCGATACTGATCAAGCCCTCTGGCGTGGGATTCAATGAATGCCAGCGCGATAATCTGCAAATTGTCCATCTGGATGGCACGCTTGAGGCCAGTGCGTATAAGCCCTCGAAAGACTTAGGCTTTCATCTTGATCTGTATCGGATTCGTGAGGATATTAACGCTGTGGTGCATTGCCATAGCCCGTGGGCAACGGGATATGCCAGTGCGGGTTTGGAAATACCCTGCTTAACGGTACAGACCATCGAGAAAATTGGTCGTATGCCTTTAATTCCTTTGTGCCCGAAAGGTGGACCACAGACAGACCGCGAAATCAGTCCCGTATTTCGTGATCCCAAAATCGTTGCAGCAGTTCTGGCGAATCACGGCACCATAGGGGTAGGTTCAAGCCTGATAAAAGCTCAGTATCTTGTGGAAATTATCGAAGAAACCGCACATATTGCCTTTGTCCGCGATACGTTAATGGCTGCACATGGCAAAACGCTGGCGGATTTACCACAATATGGCACGGCAGCCGATGCAAACAAAGAGATATAGCCTATCCCATATGATCAAATTATATGAGATAGGCTATATGACTCAATCCCCATAAAGAGATTGCACTATAACCCGTTTATCTCTCTCTGTAACTGTTCCAGAATTGGGGAATTTTCTGGTAAGGAATCATACAGCTTCTGCCAATAGGCGCGAGCTTGAGTCACCTCGCCGTCAAGCTTGGCATAATGTCCCGCAAAGAACAGATACTCCAACCGCTCGCCATTCAATGCCGCCAGACGCGCCAAAAGCTCTTTTGCTTGAACTTTATACTCTGTGGACAGACCTTGCGCCAAAATCATTTCCAACGGAAATGTTTGTGCTTGCCAGTCCTCTGGCATCAGACGCGCGATATGGATCAGGGCATCCACCGCGTCCTCTGTCTGCTCCAGCACCGCATAGGCGCGCGCCAACTGTTGCCAGCCAGCAAGGTCATCTGGCTCGTCTTCCAAACGTTCCGCCAGACCTTGCACCATTCCAGTAATTTGCTCTTCGAGCTGTGCTGCCTGTTGATTATTCCCGATACCCAATTCCACAAGCACGCCATAGCCACCCGCACTCAAAGCAATCAGCAGACCCAGCATCAAGAGCATGGTTCTTGTACGCAATGGTCTGGAATTCGAGATACGCACTGCCACCACAGGCGGCGGCGCAAGAGTTTGTTGTGTACGGAAATGCTGCCACAGAATCCCGCCACCAATCAGCAAAATCAGTATTGGCGATAACCAAAGCAATAAAGTCTCTGGCTTCATCGGCGGGCTCAACAAAACATAATCGCCGTATTTCTGCTGAATTGCCGTGATAATTTCCGTATCGCTTTGACCTTGCGTAAGAAGCCGTCTGACCTCAATGCGCAAGTCCTTGGCCAGTCCCGCTTCGGAGTCCTCGATAGATTGATTCTGACAGACCAAACAGCGCATCTGTGCCGAAATAATCCGCGCACGATTTTCCAGCTCTGGATCATCCAGCCGCTCTTCGGCGGTTAAGGCCAAGGCGGTCTGGATAGGCAATATCAACCCGAAAATGATCACAAGAATACGCATCATGGTAACATGGGTCGTATGGTTTCAAGAACAGCCTGATCAACAACACCCGCATGCCGCCATTGCACAAGACCACTTTGATCCACAAGAAACGTTTCGGGAATCCCATACGCACCCCATTCCAGTCCAATCCTTCCATCGGTGTCCACGCCGATAGCATGAAACGGATTGCCAAATTCTGCCAGAAATTGCTCGGTATCCGCCGCGCGGTCTTTATAGGCAATCCCAATAATCGGAATACCTTCATTTGCCAGAGACCCCAACAAAGGCATTTCTAGGCGGCAGGGCAAACACCAGCTGGCAAAAAAGTTCACCAGCACCGTTTGCCCGCGATACTCTGCCAAAGAAAAGACAGAACCGCCCTGTTGCAACAGGGGAATTTCTACAGTGGGCACGGGTTTATTCAGCAAAACAGACGGTAATTGCTGTGGATCACGCTTGCCGTGACTAGTCTGATACAATGCCAGCCCTGACACTGCGACAAGCACGAGGAATAACAGCAAAGGCAGCGCAAAACGTAGTCTCATGGCTTGTTACGGCGCATCACAAGCGACACCAACCCGCCCAAAACCATCACTACCCCGCCAATCCACAGCCACGGCAAAAGCGGCTTATAATACAGCCGCAAAGTAAAGCCCGCATCAGGATCGCCGTCCCCTAAAACAGCATAATGATCACCCAATAGAGTACTGCGAATCGCGGCTTCGGTGGTTTCCTGGCGTTCTGCTGGATAATGCCGCCTCGAAGGAATTAAAGTTGCTATCTGTTGTCCTGAAGCATCGTAAAGCTCTAGTGTCACCTGAAGGCTGACATAGTTATCCACCCGCACTGTCTTGACCTCGGTAAATTTCAGCGTCTCGTCTCCAAGGGGAATGGTGTCTCCAGCACGGGCACGTACGATGGTTTCGCTTTGGCCTATGGCCTCGCCTAATGCGCCCATCATCAACAGCGCAATCCCCAAATGCCCAAGCCACATCCCAAGCTGTGGCAAACCTTGGGCTAGCCGCTGAGCAGAATGCAAACGGCTATATATATCCGCACCAATACCCACCAATAACCAAACGACCAGACCAAGACTGGCCAGCGGCGCAACCTCGCGATAGCCCAAACCCACTCCAACCAGTATCGCGGCTACGCCAGCAATTGCTGCCAGCAAAAGAACCCGCCGCGCGACACCACGCCAGCCGCGCTTCCAAGCCAGAACCGAACCCGTCACCATGCCCAATACCCCGAAGGCCATAATCGGCAGAACCGTGCTGTCAAAAAACGGTGGACCCACAGAGATTTTCGCGCCATTGACCATCTCGAGTCCCAACGGGTAGAACGTCCCCAAAAGCACCACGGCAGTGGCCGATAACAGCAGGAAATTGTTGATGATTAACGCGGCCTCGCGGCTGAAGACAGCAATAGACTGTCTGGATTGCAGCTTTGGGCCATTGATCATATACAGGACAAGCGGCAGGCCAATGGCCAGAACCAATATCCCCAAAATATACACCCCCCGCGAGGGATCAGCCGCAAAACTATGCACCGAAGTCAACAGGCCAGAGCGCACAATAAACGTTCCGATCAAAGACAGGCTAAAGCCCAATATTGCCAGCAAGACGGCCCAACTTTGCGCACAGCCGCGCTTTTCCACCATAATGACACTATGCAATAAAGCTGTTGCCACGAACCATGGCATCAAGGAAGCATTTTCCACAGGATCCCAAAACCACCAGCCGCCCCAACCTAATTCGTAATATGCCCACCAGCTGCCCAAGACGATTCCAGTCGTCAAGCAAGACCAGGCCACCAGTACCCAAGGCCGAATACGCCGCGCCCAATCTTGATCAATGCGGCCTTGTATTAGCCCTGCCACGGCACAGGCAAAGGCCATCGCCAGCCCAACATAGCCCAAATACAGCATTGGCGGATGCAGCGCGAGGCCAATATCCTGCAACACGGGGTTCAGCCCCAAGCCTTCTTCTGGTGGATAGGCCAGCTTGGCAAAAGGATTCGAGGTGAACAATGCAAAACCTAAAAATGCTGCACTGATCCCGCCATGCACCATCAAAATCAGGCTTTTTTCCACCATGGGGTTTCTGCACCAGGCGAATACTGCGCCGTAAATGCCCAACACCACCACCCACAGCAATAAAGAGCCTTCGTGATTACCCCAAACGCCCGAAATTTTATAGATCATCGGCTTCATCGAATGGGAATGTTGCGCCACCAGCGCAAGGCTAAAGTCTGAGAGAACGAAAGCCTGTATCAGACCACCAAAAGCCAGTATCACAGCACCTGAGCCGATAAGCTGCATCGGACTGGCCCACTGCATCAGGCTGCCTTGCCCGCGCCAATATCCCGCCAGAGGCAGAACGGTCTGCATCAGGCTGGCAGCTAAGGCCAAGAGCAGTAGGAAATAGCTTATCTCTGTAATCATGGCGCAACAAAAACACCCGCTATCCGTGGCGTTCTCACACCCGTGGTGGTCGGAAAACTCGCAGGAATTTCCGCCCGATTCAATACCGCCAGCCAAGCAAAAGCCCATGCCTCAAGGGCATCACCATTCAGGCTCTTGGCAAGAACATCAATCATGGTCATTTCCATCTCTGGCAGAACAGTACAAAGCTCATGCAATAATGCCTGATTATGCCGCCCACCACCAGCAAAAAGAATGCGTTGCAATTCTGGTACCTGACGGCGTTCCGCCATAATGGCATGGGCAATCCCCCCTGCACTACAGGCACACAAAGTCCGCAAAGCATCTGGCGGCGTAAGATGCTGTACCGCGCCATGATCAAAATCACGCCGATCAAGCGATTTTGGGGCAGGTTGTGCGAAGTACGGATGACGTAAAAACTGCTCGACTATGCCACGATCAGCATGACCAGAAAGTGCTATCGCACCATCCTGATCAAAATCCATGCCTAAAAATTCCCGTGCATAATCATCCATCGGGCCATTGCCAGGGCCGCTATCATAAGCACGCATGGTGGTTTCCGTCAAAAGCGTAATATTGCTGACCCCGCCAATATTCAGCACCACTAAAGGCAGGGCAGGAAGGTAACCTGCCTGTGCCAAGGCTTGATGAAAAACTGGTGCAAGCGGTGCGCCCTGTCCACCATGTCGTATATCATTTTGACGAAAATCGTACACCACTGGAATGCCCGTCTGTTGTGCCAAGGCCGCGCCGTCACCAAGCTGCCAAGTCAAGGATTTCTCTGGTCGGTGGGTGATCGTCTGACCGTGCAGGCCAATAATATCAATATCTTCCGAAGACAGCGCCGCCTTTTGCAAGAGTTCCTGCACCGCCAAGGCATAATATGCCCCTAATCGGGATTCAACAGCACGGCTGGCGGCTGAGGGTTGCTCCATACCCAAGACCGCCGTCATGTCGCGGCGCAATGCTGCATCAAAAGCAATCTCGAGATGCGTCCCTAACGCGGCTATTTCCGCCACACCATCGCCAATATCCGCATACAATAAAGCCGCATCAACACCATCCATCGATGTTCCGCTCATCAATCCGATGGCGCATAAGGTTCGTTTGTTCTTGCTCATTTTCACGCCGTTGCATAAAAAAGTATCTCCATGAACAAGGATATAGACCATGAACAGCGTAACAGCAAAATCCGAATTTCTGAAAACTTTAAGCAAGCGCGGATTTCTCCATCAGGTAAGCAACCTTGAGGGTCTTGATAGCAAACTGGCTACGGGTCAACCTGTTGCGGCCTATATTGGCTTCGATGCCACGGCGGATTCGTTGCATGTCGGGTCGTTAGTGCAGATTATGATGCTGCGTATCTTGCAACAAAGCGGACATAAGCCTGTGGTTTTGTTGGGTGGCGGCACAACTCTGTTGGGTGATCCTAGCGGTAAAGACGAACAACGCCAGCTGCTATCACGAGAGAAAATTAACGAAAATGCCGAAGGGATTCGCACTGTCCTGTCACGGTTTTTACGCTTTGGTGATGGCGCAAGTGATGCCGTGATGGTCAATAATGCCGATTGGCTGTGTGATCTGAACATGATGGATTTCCTGCGCGACTATGGCAGATTATTTTCGGTCAATCGCATGTTAAGCTTCGATTCGGTGCGTTTGCGGCTGGAACGCGAGCAGCCGCTATCGTTCCTTGAGTTCAACTATATGGTCATGCAGGCCTACGATTACCTGACCCTGCATCGAAGCCACGGCTGTCTGTTACAGATGGGTGGCTCTGACCAATGGGGCAATATCGTAAGCGGTATTGATCTGATCAGGCGCACGGAAGGAGCAGAGGCTTTTGCCATTACCACCCCATTATTGACCACCGCAAGCGGCGCAAAGATGGGCAAGACCGCCGCTGGTGCAGTCTGGTTATCCGCCGATAAATTATCCAGTTATGATTTCTGGCAGTTCTGGCGCAATACCGCTGATGCGGATGTTGGGCGTTTTTTACGCCTGTTTACCGATACGCCCCTGGAAGAAATTGCCACACTGGAAACCTTGGATGGGGCAGAGATTAACACAGCCAAAATCCTTCTTGCCAACGCCGTGACCACCATTTGCCATGGGTCTCAGGCTGCGGAAAGCGCGGCAGCCACGGCGGCGAAAACCTTTGCTGGCGGTGCAGGAGAAGACTTGCCGCGCTTTGAAATATCCACCGAAACGCTACAATCAGACGGGCTTGGTATCATTGATGCCTTACGCGGGCTGGAATTTGTTCGCTCTGGTGGTGAGGCACGCAACAAAATCGCTGATGGTGCGGTGAAGCTCGGCGAAACCATCATTAACGATGCGCAATACCGTATTCAAATGACGGATTTTGCGGCTCAAAAGACCTTGCGTATTTCGCTTGGGCGCAAAAAACACGGCCTTATTGCGCTGTGCTAGCACTGCCAATTTCGCCAAAAATATTCCGCAAAATCCCCGGTGTCAAAAGACTCAGCGGTTGTACTTCTATTTCAGGGTCTGCAATATTGCCAGAAACAGAATAGTTTACCGCCACCAGACCACCGCCGTCCGTTCCCGTCAAAATCGTACCCAATATCGGGATATGGGTAAGAATATTATTCAATAGACTGGTTGGGCTGGCTGCACCCTCGCCCGTTACCGCCTCGTTGGCTATATCCAACGCCCCATCAAAAGTCATGCTTAAACCTGGGCCATATGCCTTCAGGTCAGTCAGACTCCACACCGAACCTTCGCCTTTTGCCCGTGCATTTAAGGCATGAAATGGCAAGCCTTGTTCTGAAAGCAACGGCAAGAGCCCCGTTAAAGAAATTGCCTGCAAGAAATTCACTGCACCAGATGCCTCCAGCACCGAAAAATTCTGCAAAGCAACATCTCCTACCAACGCGCCGTCTTCAGGTGTAAGCTCTATCTGCAATATACCGCCAGAAATACTCTCGGTAATATCCAGCACCCGAAACAGTTTATGGACATTCGGACTGTACAAACGTAAATGCTGTCCAGCAACAAAGTCCAGCTCATGCTGGACAATATCACTGGGCTGCAATGCACCAGAAGCTAGATCACGAATCTGCACTGGCTCGCCTTCATCAAAGCGAAATTTCAGCGCCCTAATCGCCGAATCCGGTGCTTGAAAATCTACCGAAACCACACCTGCGCCAAGACGTGTCTCGTTAGCCTGAAAGCTTTCGGTAAACCTCCATTCCAGACTGTTGATCGGGCTTAGGAAACTCGGAATATCCTCAGAAAAACTGTCTTTGTTGTCCTTAGCCTGTGCAATCAGCCCCGCACCATCGCGCCATTGCTTGCTTTTCAGGTGAATGTCCAACCCATGGTCTGCGCGCTCTGCACTGAGGATCAAGGCATGATCCTGAATACGAATCTGGCTTTCTGAAATCTGTGTGATTTTACCCGAATTCGCATCAAAAACCGCCGCCAAAGTCCCGCCAAATTGCGGCGTATCACCAGCAAGATTGATCTGCCACGCACCGTTATTTTCGCGTAATTTCATCTTCAGTATTCCAGACTCACCGCGTTTTTTCAACGGACCAAAGTCTGTGCTTTCCATCCCAAAATCAATGAGGTTGCTCGTGACATGCAATTCTGTCTGTCCCGCCTCAAGAACCGCTTTCACATGTACATCGAACGCCCCATTCATCTTAAAGGCAAAGTCCTGCGCCGCAATCCCCTGCTCCGTAAGTAACCCATGAAGCACACTGGCAGGGAAGCCTGCTAGATTCAATAGATGAGTTTGCCTGCTATCCGCTTCGGTACTGCTGGCGGTGAACGGTGCTCCAGAAAATTCCCCTGCCACCGTAATTACTTGTTCCGCCTTCGGTGTATAGTGTAATTGCACAATACGAATTGGATGGTTCAACAGTCGTCCATTCATGGCAACATCTACAGTAATTTGATCAACATCGAACTCTTGCTGTGCAGCATTGAGATGAAACTCTGCTTGCATGATTACGTCTTCGTCAAGCTCAAAAACGCTACGATACGCATCAGGCAGATATTTCAATGCAGCCTTGGGGGCGAGAATCACCAGACCTTGACCGTGCAGAGTTGCTTGAGGATTGCCATGCAGCTCGGCTTGATCAATGCGTATCTCGCCATAGCTCAGAGATTCTGTGGCCTTTAGATGCACCTCGTTCAAAGATGGCATATCCAGCACCAATGCTGGAATATCGAGCATTTCGCCCTTGATCGGCAGGCGAATGTCGCGCGCTTCAGCATGAAAGTTCTGCACAGAAAGGTGATTATCCGCAAAAAGTATCTGGCCTTCGCCACTCTGCAAGGTTCCACTGTGCAACTGTATCTCTGGCGACAGTGCCGAAACAAGACCATGCGACCAGTCTTTCAGGCGAAAGTCCACCTCAGCAGCCCCTGCCTGATACTGACCAGAGGCCGTAATCTGCCCGCCTTCGGCAAATTTTATCGTACTCTCGTGCAGGCGGATTTTTTCCACAGGCAGGTCAAGGCTCGCCTGTAGGGTAAAATCACTGATTTTCGGCACAGTCGGCAAATCCAAACCCTGCGCCAAAAACGCGGTCAATTCGGGCGGTAAAGAAAACGAGGCTGTATTGCGTAGCTCTAAATCAATCACCGAATCACGCGCTTTGCGCACCTCAAGAGACACTATGGCCTCAGGATTTTTCCAGTGCATGTTTGCAGCAAGAGTAAAGGGCTTCAGGATAGTCGCTAAATCGCGCTGGGCAGCAATTTCACTAAAGACATGCTGCA
>JAHDDM010000003.1 GCA_020629355.1 Rhodospirillaceae bacterium | reverse complement strand
AGTTTCTAACACATCCCTGTCGGCTCTTCCCAAAAAGAAAGCGAAGTCCAACGATTATGCTTTGCGGCGGCTAAAGACAAAGCTTGCCAGCAGCCCTGAGAGCACTGAAATAATAATTGCGCCAATACCATACAGGTTGGGGTATTGATGGGCGGCGTCATAAATCTGGGCGCCGAATCCAACTTTATTGACGGATAAAGCTGTTTGATATTTCTGAAGAATTTTGCCGTCTTCAACACTCAAGGCGCGAATGGTGTAATCCCCTGGTGGAACAGAGGCGGGGATTTGGACATTGACCCGAAACAGGCCAGAGGGTGAAACTTGAATAGTGTCATACAGTTCTTGGTACAGGCCGTTTTGTTCTTTAATACGCACTAAAGATTCAAAAAATTCGCGGCCGTGAGCATCGAAAATCGGCAGATCACCCGTAATGGCATCATAACCAATACGGCTATTCAGACGTTCGGCAACAGAAATCTGCTCCAGCGCGTTCTCGGAACTGGCGACAGCATAAAAATTTGGTAAGGCGTTGAGTTTGCGGGATTCATTGTTAATCCAGATGCCACCAACACGGTTTTTCTTGCGTATTTGATAGTTTTCAGCGCGGCCTTCGATACTCAGAATAACTTTGCCACGACTAATCGCGCCAAAAATCAGCAAATCTGCACCATTGAAACCTGTGGTAATTGCTATTTGCCGATCAGCAAGATCAACCGCAAATGTCGAATCATCTTGCGCCAGGGCAGGGGTCATGCCAGACAGACACAGACTCAAAAAGGTCAAAAATGTCGCCTTGCGGATCACGATAAGACCTCGAAGGAATAGAAGGATGCTGGTGTTGCCAGTAGACTATACAGCATACTCAGACAAACCATGATCACGATTAAGGCGAGTAAAGAACGTAACTGCTCACCGCGGAGAAGAGTACTCATGCGCGAGCCAAATTGCGCGCCGATAACAGCACCGAACAGCAGAAGGACTGCCAGCATAATATCGACGGTCTGATTGACCGAGGCATGAAAAAAGGTTGAGTTTGCCGTAACAAACATAATTTGAAAAAGTGATGTACCAATCGCGACAATGGTGGGCATCCCTAACAGGTAGATCATTGCAGGCAGCAGGATGAAGCCGCCACCGACCCCCATGATTGATGATAAAACCCCAACAAAAAAGCCAATCATAATAGGTGGAATGATACTGATATACAGGTTGGATTGCGGAAAACGCATTTTGAATGGCAGACCGTGCATAAAGTTATGCTTATGTTTTTTCTGCATTTTCTTGGTTTTTGTTTTGCGTAGGGCATTGACGGACTCGACAAGCATTGCCGTGCCGATAGAGCCAAGAAGCCCGACATAGGTAAGTCGAATAATCAGATCAATCTGGCCTAGGCTCTGAAGCCATTTGAAGATATAGACCCCAACCGTCGAACCCACTAGACCTGCAATAATCAGAATCCCGCCCATGCGCATATCGATATTGCGCCTTCGGAAATGCGCCATGGCACCAGAAACCGAACTGGCGAGAATCTGACTGGCCTCTGAACCTACGGCAATGGTGGGTGGAATGCCTAAAAAGATGAGCATGGGTGTCATCAAGAACCCGCCGCCAACGCCAAAGACACCAGATAGAAAACCGATTGCGCCGCCAAGTCCGACTAAAATCAGAATGTTAAAGGAGTTTTCAGCAATGGGGAGATAAGCGTACATGGAATGCTTTCACCTTTGAGGTTGCTGAGTTGTTGAAGTGCCATAGTGATACGATGAAATTGGCTGTTCTGCAAGTGACGAAAGCCTACAAATCTGTCTTTTTTCCTTGGGTTATGGGGTGAAATCTGTATGAATACGCAACATGATCGATACTTTAGACTTGTGCGGGTTGAAATGCCCTCTGCCGATATTGAAAATCCGCCGTGCCATGCAGTCTTTGCAGAGTGGGGAGACCCTGAGTGTGTCTGCTACAGATGCTGGAATTCTCCGCGACTTGCCAGACTATTGCGCCCATAGCGGCGATAGGATTGTCCAACAGCACGAGGACAAGGAAGTCTATTTTTTTATAATAGAAAAAGCTTAATTTTCAATATTTTCTATCGCGTGCGCAAGTCTGTTTTTTGTTTCATCTGCACCAAGTGCGTACAGTATCTCGCCAATATCGGGTGCTTGCATCGTGCCACAGAGAGCAATGCGCAAAGGCTGCCCTACCTTGCCGAAGCCGATATTACGTTCGGTAACATAGCCTGCAACTGCCTCTTTGAGAGATTCGGCACTGTCAAAAGCCCAACTGCCAGCAAGACGGTGTATATCCTGCAATCCAGCATCTGAGGCTTTCGCGGCAAATTGCTTGGCGGCCTTTTGATCAACCAAAGGCCAAATGGGTGGGTATAGATAAATATTTGCAGCGTTGGATAGCTCTTCTAGCGTTTCGGTACGTTGAGTAAGGCTATTCAGGCCACGAAGGAGTATTTCCTGTTCAGGGCTTGAGAAAACACAGTCCCGATAGGCTGCAAGGTGTGCAACCGCTTTTTCGTTGGACATATTGCGTAAATAGCTGGCGTTAAAATACTTCAAACGTGCAAAGTCGACTCGGGCGGCGGCTTTGCTCATATCGCTGAGGGCAAATATTTCGGCGGCTTGCGCCAGAGGCAGGATTTCTTCGCCTTTACCCCAACCCAGGCGCATCAGATAGTTTAATAAAGCTTCAGGCAAATAGCCTTCTGTTCGGTAATGATCAACACCAAGCGCGCCATGACGCTTCGAGAGCTTGGCACCGTCATCCCCGTGCAAAAGCGGAATATGACCGTAAGCTGGTTCAGGAAAACCCGCCGCGCGAATAAGCTGTATTTGTCGAAACGCATTGTTGATATGGTCATCGCCGCGAATGATATGGCTGATATTCATATCCGCATCATCGACAACACAGGACAGCATATAGGTCGGTGTCCCATCGGCACGAAGCAAAATATAATCATCAAGGTGATCATTCTGCATGCTGATAGAACCCTGAACCCAATCATCAATAGTGGTCTCGCCTGTGGTTGGGACTTTTAAGCGCACCACCGTTTCTGCTTCTGTTGCGATATCTGCATCACGACAACGACGGTCATAAACCCGCGTTCTGCCCTCTGCACGAGCAGTAGTGCGCATTTCCGTAAGCTCTTCGGTGCTGCACTGGCAGTAGTAGGCTTTGCCCTGCTGCACAAGCTGTTCAGCAACGGCGCGGTGACGTGCCTGCCTTGTGGATTGATACGCAATATCCTGATCACTGCCAAGGCCAAGCCACTCTAGCCCGTCTTCAATGGCCTTTACGGCTTCAGGTGTCGAGCGTTTGCGGTCTGTGTCCTCGATACGCACCAGATATTGCCCGCCATGGTGGCGGGCAAAAAGCCAGTTGATCAAAGCTGTACGCACGCCGCCAATATGCAACATCCCTGTTGGACTTGGCGCAAATCGTGTAACGATAGAAGACATAAGAGTTTTCCTAAACAAGCGAATATGATGATCAAAAACACGCAAACATTGATTCCTCAAGGGCTATCGAGCTTTGCCTTGTCCCTGTGCATCGGTGCGATGATTTATTACCATCTTCCAACAGAACCAGCAACAGAGCTGCTGTATGGCGTATCAGGAGTTACTTTTGTCTTGTTGTTGTTGGCCTATGTCAAAAAGTATGACTATGCGATTGCCTTAATCGTTTTGGGACTATTGGTGGGGGTATCCTATGCACAGTACCGTGCCAACAGCCTTGCTGAAAGTCTCAGCCGTTTTCAAGAAACAGAGCAGAATATCCGCCTGCAAGGTATTGTGCATGAGGTGGAATATGCTGGACAGGGGAGATGGCGGACGACACTGGCATCGGTGAAACTGGATGGGCAGGCCATGAACGGTCTTGTTCGTATCAGCACTAAAGAATCACTCGAACAGGGGGCAGAGATACGCCAGTTGGTGCGGCTGTATCCGCCGAGTGCGCCAGTAATTCCCGAAGGCTTCGATTTTGCCCGTTATGCTTTCTTTCACCAGATTATCGCGGTGGGCTATGCGATATTTCCTGCCGATATTATCTCTGCTGAACAAGAAAACACGTCTTTTTGGGCAGAAATGCGCCAAAGTTTGTATATCTTGCTCGAACAGGACTTTAGCGAAGATACCGCTGCTGTACTTCGTGCCTTGATTTTGGGTGATCGTCAAAGCCTGTCCGAAGCGCAGTCTGAGCAGTTTCGCCGCTCTGGACTGGCGCATTTATTGGCAATATCTGGACTGCATATTGGCATGATTGCTTTTGTCATATTCGGTTTTATTCGCCGTAGTGCTGCACTATACCCGCCCTTGGTGCTGAGCTATCCAATACATCGTTATGCTGCTGGAATTGCAGTTCTTTTTGCGTATTTCTATATCGAGCTTACTGGTGGTGCAGTATCCATGTATCGGGCATTTATCATGATTTGCTTTGTGATGCTGGCCTGGATTGTCGAACGTGATGCGATTCGGTATCGCAGTTTGGCTCTGGCTGCTGTGGTGATTTTTCTTGCGCGCCCTTCGGTGGTGATCGAACCAGGTTTTCTGCTGTCTTTCAGCGCGGTGATTGTCCTTATCGGCTATTGGCAGCAAAGAGACTGGTGGGTGCAACCTTTCACGAGATTCCCAAGATCCCTCCGATTCTGTATCGAGATTTTTATTACCTCAAGTCTGATTTCGATTTTCACCTCTGCTTTACTTTGGGGGCATTTTCAGACCTTGTATCCCTATGGCGCGTTTGCAAATATTATCGCGATACCGTGGATGGGTATATTGGTTATGCCCTTGATATTATTGTATATAGCTTCTTGCTTTGTGGGCTTGAATACTCTGTTGGCTTTGCCGTTGGAATTTGGAATAGAACTGCTGGTCATATGGGCTGAGGTCATTGCAGACCTGCCTCATAGCCATCTTGCCTTGCCGCCAATGCCGCCTTTATTGATGATTTTCATCACAGCAGCAGGGCTTTATCTGTTGGTGATGAAAGGGCTATATCCATTCATACGCGGGATCATCTTGGGTGTTGTTATCGGTATCGTAACAGGCTATTTGATATTCCGCGCTGATACCGATTTTGCGCTGCATCGTTCCACAGGAACTTGGGCGATTGTGACAGAGCAAGGCTTTATGTTGCCCAAAGGCATGAAACCGAACAATTACCTTCTGGAGCAATGGCAGAAGATTTTGCAGCGTCAAGAAATTCCGTGGCAGGATACGGGCTCAGTCGCTGGCCTTGAGTGGTCATGCAGCGCAAAGACTTGTCTTTTAAGTAAAAATTCTCAGAGTCTCACAATATCTCTGGATGGTTGTGCTGAAGAAGCAATCATGCCATTGTACTATTGCGCCAGTGATCCTTACCGTGATTTCAGCGCAATGCGTATTATGCTTGAAACATCAGGTATAAAGTCTTTATCATTGCAGCGTAATCGTCCGTGGAGTGCCCCATGACTTCTCTTACCATGCCACCAGTCGCTGAGGAAACAATCGCTGCTGCTGAACATCATGCCGATCAGATAGAGCGCCTGCTTGAGCGTAAGGATGTTGTGGTGCGTCATCTCGATGAGCGTAAGCTTTATGAATCAGATGCATTGAACAGTTATACCGCCGTGCCGATGCTGGTGGTTTTGCCTTACACCACAGATGATGTTGCCAAAATCATGGCCTATTGCTTCAGGGAGAAAATCGCGGTTGTCCCACGCGGGGCAGGCACGTCTTTGACAGGCGGCGCATTGCCAGTGCGTGACGGTATAGTTCTTTCCATGGCACGAATGCGCGCTGTGTTGGACTATGACCCTGCCTCGCGTTTGATGCGGGTTCAGGCCGGTACGACGAATCTTTCCATTAGTGATTATGCTGATGGAGATAACCTGTTCTATGCGCCTGATCCTTCAAGCCAGCTTGCCTGTACTATTGGGGGCAATATCGCGATGAACTCTGGCGGCGCGCATTCGCTGAAATATGGCGTGACCACGAATAATATTGTTGCGGCGACTTTTGTGACCGCTGAAGGCGAGGTCTGCACCCTAGGCTCTGCTGCTGGTGACAGTGCTGGTCTGGATCTGATGGGGATCATCACAGGCTCAGAGGGCAGTTTGGGCTTGGTCACAGAAGTTACAGTGCGCCTATTGCCGAAAGCCCCTGGTGCGCGTCCAATACTGTTGGGTTTTGGCGATAATGCTTCTGCTGGAAGTTGTGTAGCGGCAATTATTGCTGCTGGTATTATTCCAGTAGCCATTGAATTTATGGATAAGCCTTCTCTGCAAGCGATCGAGCATTACGCCAAGGCAGGCTATCCTACGGACTGTGCTGCCGTGCTGATTGTCGAGGTTGAAGGTAGTGAAGCGGAAATAGATACTCTGCTAGAGCAGGTATGCGCGATTGCACAGCCTTACCAACCAACGTTTCAACGTATTGCGAAGACAGAAACCGAACGCGAATTACTCTGGAAAGGCCGTAAGGCAGCGTTTTCTGCGGTGGGACAGCTTGCGCCAGATTATTTTTGTATTGATGGTGTGATCCCTCATGGTCAATTAGCCCATGTTTTACGGAAAGTCGAAGAAATATCCACGCGCTATGGCTTGATGGTGGCGAATGTCTTTCATGCTGGTGATGGGAATCTGCATCCATTGATTCTGTTCGATGCCAATAAAGACCAAGAGCAGGAGAAGGCCGAAGCCTGTGGTGCTGAAATCTTGAAGCTGTGCGTCGATGTTGGCGGGTGTCTTTCTGGTGAACATGGTATTGGCGTGGAAAAACGTGACTTGATGCCCTATCAATTTAACGCTGAAACTTTACGACAGCATTACCGCTTGCGGCGTGCTTTTGACGCTGAAGAACGTCTGAACCCTGGAAAAATCTTGCCTTTTTCTGAAGAATTGCGGCCATGACTTCGGTTTTTGCTCCGCTTTGTGCTGAAGTCTCAACCGCTGCCGAAAATCAGCAACAGGTGCGCATTGTTGGCGCTGGCAGTCATCAAGGGATAGGCTTTTCCAGTGTAAAGAATGCCAAGAGTATCCCTCTTGACGATTTTAATGCTGTTGAATTTTATTCTCCTGCTGAATTGGTCATTTCTGCACAGGCTGGTGCAAAGCTATCAGTGCTTTCGGCGCTGCTGGCGGAAAAGCAACAACGATTTTCCTGTAGTTTTCGGAATCTTTCAGGTTTATTTGGTACGCATAGCGAGGATGCGACCTTAGGCGGCGGGGTAGCGGTTAATCTATCAGGCTCTGATCGTGTCAATCATTATGCGATACGGGATTCAGTATTGGGCATGGAGGTGATCAATGCTGAGGGCAAGCTGATCACCATGGGCGGACGGGTCTTTAAGAATGTCACTGGCTATGATTTATCGAAACTGATGATTGGCAGCCTTGGGACATTAGGCATTATTGCTTCGGTGAATATGCGTTTGCGGCCTTTGGCAGAGACTGAAGCGAGCCTGTGTTTTGATGTTCTTGATGCCCAACAAGCCGTTGACCTGATGGCAAAGAGCTTGAATAGTTCGTTGGATATTTGTGGAGCTTATGCCGCACAAACCAGCCAGGGCTATCGGATTTTCTTGCGACTGGAAGGCTTTTGGGCTTCGGTTCAAGAGCGCGTGCAAAATCTGAAAAAACTTTTCAGAGACAATGATTTACATCTTATGGAAGCTAAGGAATCTTCTGCCCAATGGTCTGGTATCAACAATCTCGCAGATTTTTCCGCGCGAGATTCATCCGAAGAAATTTGGCTCTTTAGCCAACCTGCATCTCAGGCGGCGAAGGTTGTCCGTGCGTTGCGTGTTCTATCGCCGAATAGCCAGATCAATTTGGATTGGGGCGGCGGGCAGGTCTGGTGTGCAAGTACGGATAATCTTTCGGCTGGTGATATTCGCCAAGCCTGTCAAGATTACGGCGCAACAGTGCAGCCGATTCGTGTCGCGCCAGAGCGTGCAAAAGGCGCATTTGCACTTGATTCAGGGACTAAGAAACTGCTTCAAAGGCTGTATCAGGAATTTGATCCGCAGAATATTTTTCAACGTCAACGGCTTTATGACAATCTATAATCATGCGCACTGATTTTAGCCCTGCACAGTTAGAAGAGCCTGCTTTACAGCAAGCCAACACGATTCTCCGAAGTTGTGTTCGGTGCGGTATCTGTACCGCACATTGTCCTACCTATCAGCTTTTAGGTAACGAGGCAGATAGCCCCAGAGGCCGCATTTATCTTATCCGCCAGATGCTACAGCAAAAATCAAAACCCAGCCCTGAAATGGTTTTGCACATTGATCGTTGTCTGTCTTGTCTTGCCTGTAGCAGTATCTGTCCTTCGGATGTTGATTATCGGCATTTACTGGATCAGGCACGCAATCATATTGAGAAACATTACGATAGGCCGATAATCGATAGGATGTTGCGGCTATTGCTGGCACAAATTCTGGTGCGCCCAAAGCTGTTTCGTTTTTTGATGCGATTCTCAAAACCCTTGGCTGTGCTGAAAAAGAGACTGCCAGATGCGCGTATTCAAGCCATGCTTGGAATGATTCCCGCCCAATTACCGACAGAGACGATGCCCAAGGCTGGTTGGCATCATCCTGAAATACCCGCGACTGCTCGTGTTGGTTTGTTCTTAGGCTGTGTGCAGACTGTTTTAGCTCCGAGACTATATCAACGTTCGGTGGCTTTGCTGAATCGTTTCGGTATCAGCGTCTTTATTCCTGAACAGTCGCATTGTTGTGGTGCGATTGTCCAGCATATGGGCAAGGAGGAACAGGCGCAAAATCTTGCACAACAGGCCATGAAGGCTTTTCCAGACGATCAAAAACTTGATGCGATTATCGTCAATGTTTCGGGTTGCGGCAGTGCCTTGAAGGACTATCCGCATTTTGTTGCTGATTCTGAAGAGTTTGCTGCCAAGTGCAAGGACATTACCGAATATCTTGCAGACTGTATCCCGCCAGAACCGACAAAGAACTTTACAGGGCAGGGCAAGGTGATTGCCTATCATGCTGCCTGTAGCCTACAGCATGGACAGCAAATTGTTGATGCGCCGAAGAAACTTTTAACTTCGGCGGGTTTTATCGTCAAAACACCAAGAGATTCGCATATCTGCTGTGGTTCTGCTGGAACATATAATCTTTTGCAGCCTGAGATTTCCAAGCGTTTGCAAGAGAATAAAGTCGAATATTTGCAGCAGCTTGAGCCAGACTTTATCGCGGCGGGTAATATTGGTTGCTTGATGCAAATTGGACAGAAGAGTACGCTTCCCATTGTGCATACTTTAGAACTACTGGATTGGGCGTATGGCGGGGCAGAGCCAAAAACTCTAGCTTAATGATGGAAATTCAATCAGATGGGATATTCTTAGGCCAGAAAAATCTTGGGGATTCCAAATATGTTGCCAAGGTGTTCAGTCAGGATTTTGGTTTAATTTCAGGACTGTTTCGTGTTCCGAAACATAGTGGTAATTTGCAAGCTGGCGAATATGTTCGGGTGCGCTGGCGGGCGCGACTCGAGGAACATTTAGGCCAAAGCTCGATAGAGCGACTAGGGGGTTTTGATCCTTTGGGCCTTACGCCCCGTGCCATGCAAGGCTTGCTGTCCATGAGTTACCTTTTGCAAACAGCGCTCAACGAACGCGAGGCAGAGGCAAGGCTGTACGAGGCAACCTTGTATCTTTTAGCGGCTTTTTCCAGTGCGGATTGGGCGAGGCATTATCTTGAGTGGGAAAGGACTTTTTTGGAAACCATGGGGTTTGGCCTTGATCTCAGCACGTGTGCTTCTGTTGGGTGTAACATGCAGAATTTGCAGTATATTTCGCCAAAATCCGCTAGGGCGGTTTGTCGTGAACATGGCGCGCCTTATCGTGATCAACTCTTTGAAATGCCGAAATGCTGGCAAGAGCAATCAACGGACATCGTGGACATAGTGGCAGGGTTGCACATCACGGGATATTTTCTGAAGCGGGCATTTTCTTTTGTCGAGACCATGCCAGAGTTTCGCAGGAATTTACTGGAAAACCTTGCCGATACACCGTAAGAGTCATTCATCTAAAGAACTTGGATAGAGCCGTGAATACATTGACTGATCAAGATGACATTGGCGATTTGCGGGTAGAAACCGTAGGTGATGCGCTATCTGATCGTTATCTTGCCTATGCTTTATCGATTATCACCGCACGGTCTCTGCCGGATGCGCGTGATGGCTTGAAGCCCGTGCAACGCCGAATTCTGTTTGGAATGCAGGCATTGCGCCTTGGTCATGCCAGTGGCTATAAAAAATGCGCGCGGATTGTCGGAGATGTCATGGGTAAATTTCACCCCCATGGCGACAAGGCGATTTATGATGCTCTGGCGCGTTTGGCACAGGACTTTTCGGTGCGATATCCGCTTGTGGATGGGCAGGGGAACTTTGGTAATCTTGATGGTGATAACCCAGCTGCCATGCGTTATACCGAGGCGCGATTGACGGATTTAGCAGAACTGTTGCTTGAGGGTTTGGGCGAGGAAGCGGTGGCTTTTCGTACCACCTATGACGGTGAACAGGAAGAGCCAGAGGTTCTGCCAGCAGGATTCCCGCAGCTTCTGTGCAATGGTGCAAGTGGTATTGCGGTGGGTATGGCGACGAATATCCCGCCGCATAATCTGGAAGAAATATGCCAAGCCGCGATATATCTGATCCGCCATCCGCAAGCCTCACTGCAAAAATTGATGGAGTTTGTGCCAGGGCCAGATTTTCCCACTGGCGGAGTTATTTGTGAATCCTCAGAAACTCTAATGAATATTTATGGGACAGGGCGCGGCAGTATTACGGTACGGGCAAATTGGCATGTCGAAAAGCTGAAAGGCGGTCAGTGGCAAGCGATTGTGACGGGTCTGCCTTATCCTTTGAAGAAATCGCGTTTGCTTGAAAAAATGGCGCAATTACAGGATGATAAGAAGTTGCCCTTTTTGGCTGATGCCCGCGACGAATCCGATGCAGAAATTCGTCTGGTGCTGATCCCTAAGTCGCGCACCATGCAGCCAGAGGTCTTCATGGAAGGATTGTTCCAGAAAACGGATTTACAGCTTCGCTTTGGCGTGAATATGAATGTCTTGACTGATCAAGGCCGCCGTCCGAAACTGATGGGTCTTCGGGAATTGATACAGGAATGGCTGGATCATCGTCTGGTGGTTTTATTACACCGCACAAAGTATCGATTGGATCAAATAGCGGAGCGCTTGAATATCTTGGAAGGTTTGCGCATTTGCTATGCGCACTTGGATGCGATTATCCGTCTTATCCGCGAATCCGATAAACCCAAAGCCGACTTAATGGCAGAATATGGCTTGAATGAGCTTCAGGCCGAAGCGATTTTGCAGATGCGTTTGCGTAGTCTGTCGAAATTGCGCGAGGAGGCCATTGAAGAGGAATATATTGCCTTGATAGCGGAGCAGAGTGAGTTGCGTGCTTTGTATGAACAGCCAGACTTGCAATGGAAGACCATTACGGCAGAGATCCAAGAGGTCAAGAAGCGATATTCTGCAAAGCACCCTTTAGGCGGCAGACGCACGGAGGTTGCAGGTACGGTTATTTCTTCTGATGTGGACATAGAGGCGGCACTGATGCCTTCAGAGCCCGTCACTGTGATTATCTCGAAGCAGGGATGGGTACGCGTGCTGAAAGGCCATGACCACGATCCGAGTAAACTCAACTATAGACAGGATGATGAAGGTCGCTTCTTTATCGAGGCGCAATCACAACAATCGCTATTGTTCTTTGCCGATAATGGCAGATTTTATAGTTTGGGGGTGGATAAACTCCCAGGCGGCAAGGGCTACGGCGAGCCGTTGCATCTTTTGTTAAAGCTTGATAGCGCGCTGGAATTGATTCAGGCTTTACCTTATGCGGCGGAGCAAAAATTATTATTGGCTTCTTCCAGTGGCCGCGGTCTGATTGTGCCAGCCAAAGAAGTCATTGCGCAAACCAAGAATGGTAAACGAATCTTGCACCTGAACGACAAAGAAGTCGCGTGTCATTGCAGTATTGTTGCTGGTGACTGGATTGCGTGCTTGAATAAACAGCATAAATTGCTGATTTTTGCTCTTGATCAGATACCAGAACTGAACAAAGGCCGAGGTGTCATCTTGATGCAGTGTAAGGGGACGAAATTCCTTGATGCTCAAACCTTCCTTGAGGAAGACGGCCCGATATGGCTGTCGAAAGAAGGCCGCCGTCGCCAGTTGCCAGATTGGCAGGAATGGAGCGGACAACGCGCACGTGCGGGCAAGACTCTGCCGAAGGGAATGCCCAAAGGCAACGGGTTTCAGGGCAAATAGCCTCTATTTTATGAGAAATCTCAACAGAAGCTAACTCATGGGGTTGGGGCTGAGATTATAGCGATCCTCGATACTGCCTGCCATGCCTTCCCCGCGCATGATACGTTGGGAAAGCTGTTCTTCTACGGCCTCGATAAAGACATCGATCCGTTCGCTCCCGCCCGCCTGTTGTTGGCGTTTGGTGCGTACTCTTGCGCCAGAGTTCTCGTGGATGTGGACATCAACCTTGGCAGCAGGGGCTTGTGTATTTTGGGATTGCCGCGCGCTAAGAACAGTTTCACCGCGTTGTAAGATTGCGGGAAATTCTGCTGGCCCCAAGCCTGCACTCAGTCTGCCACCACGGTGAAGCCTTGGCGCGGTGGCAAAGGTCTCGCTAGGTAGCGGTGTATTCATGCGGTTTTTGCTCACTGTTCCGCCATCGTGAAAGAAGCCACCGAGCACCTCGCCAATGCCCGAGGTAATACTGCTGCCAATGCTATTAAGCCCGATGCTCTGTTGGCTTTTTTGAGCCGTCTTTTCAATACTGAACAGCATTTTCAGCAGGGCCGTGCCGAGGCTACGTAGGTTAAACTTGCCGCTACGGGCAAATTTTTCCAATTCCTTATCCATAATTTTTATGCTTTTGCTGAAGGCCTGATCAAGTTTCTTAATCTGAAATTGCGCGGTGAAGCTTGTGGAGCTTTGTGCGGGCTTCGTTAAGTCGCGTGCCAGTCCTTTGAATTCATTAGATTGCTTGCGCAGAGCCGATTGCAGATTCTGTTGTTCGGTGAGTTGCTGGTTGGTTTTATCCAGACCTTCCTGGTTAATCTGCACTAATCTTTCTAGGCTTGTGTTCAGTTGGCGCAATTCTTGAGTCATGTCTTAGCCTGCTGTTTGTTTGGGATGCAGAAGTACATAGACTCGTGGGCGATAGAGCAGCAGTCCGAAAGGTTCGGCTAAAACGCAAAACCTAGAGATATGGCGCGACTTGAACCGAGCCGCGATGGATCATTTCAACGGCAACATAGACAATAACCGCAATGCCGACATAGACCAGCCAGTGGTAGCGGTTTAGGATTCTGGCCAACAGATTGGCCGCTACAGCCATCAGAATTACCGAAAGCCCAAGCCCAAAAATCAGTACGATAGGCGAGTCGTGTGCCGCACCTGCAACCGCCAATACATTATCGAGCGATAGCACAACATCGGCCACCACGATCAACCGAATGGCTTCCCAAAGAGTCGTGCCAGACTTGCCTTCTTCAGATTGTTCATCTTTCTGGCTTTCGCGCCACATCTTATAGGCAACCCACAATAGTAGTAATCCGCCAGCCAGAGTGAGGCCGATAATCTGAAGTAGCTGGTAAGTCAGCAGCGCAAAGATAATGCGCATCAAGGTTGCAGCAGCAATACCAAAGAAAATCGCGCGACCGCGAAGATGCGCCGGCAGCCCTTTTACGGCGACACCGATAATAATGGCATTATCTGCAGATAGCAGCAGGTCGATAATAATGACCTTGATAAAGGCTTCCAGTTCAAAGGAGGCCAGTAGGCTGGTAAAATATTCCATGAATTTTGACCTTAATCCATAAAAGCTGCAAGTATCAGGGGGATGAAATCATTCAAATCTTCGGCGATTAAACCAGGACCTATCTCAGATGCAGCTTTAGCATGTATTGCTGTAGCGATACAGGCGCTAATGTATGCTGAAAAGCCCTGTGCAAGCAAGCCCAAACATAGTCCGCTTAGGACGTCACCACTGCCGGCTGTGGCAAGCCAGGGTGATGCGGCGGCATTCTTGCACAATTCCTGTGTCTGTTCCGCGATATAGCTGTCGTGGCCTTTGAGCAGGATTGTTGTTCCGAATAAATTGGCAGCAGCAGAGGCGGCTTCATCGGCAGGTAGTGCAGCATACTCAGGAAATAGGGCATTGAATTCACCGCGATGCGGTGTCAGCAGGATATTACGGCGGCTTTCTGGAGTATAGTATTCATCCAGCAGATTAAGGAAGTTTTCCCGTGTTGCCGCCATGATCATTAAGGCATCGGCATCAAGTACCATGGGTTTGCCACGGCGGATCATGGCCATAATGCGTTCGGTATTGGCCGGGCCGTCACCAAGGCCAGGGCCTACCAGATAAGCATGGATGCGCGAGTCCTCAAGCTGCTCCTTGTAGCCCAAGGTGTCGCGAAAGCCTAGGGTGATGGTGCTAGGGTTCACAATACGATATACATCTGCTGCACCCTTCGGGCAGGTGAGGGTGACGATACCCGCACCAGCGCGCTGCGCGGCTCTGGCGGCAAGGGCGCTTGCGCCCGTCATAAATTCACCACCAAGGATAAAGGCAAAACCTCGGCTGTATTTGTTGGCCTCAGGCTCAGGCGCGCGCAGCAGATGTTGCCAGAGGGCAGGGGAGTTCTCAATCATAAATGCTTTGTACTGTTTTTTTGAAATATTGTCATCTGTCATAAATCGGTTGTGCGGTATAAAAATGGCATGAATTTCGCATGAATATAGGCTAAGATGCTCTGTATTGAGCCGATGAAATGTGCAGATTATTGATCGACAGGACGATGACAGAGAAGTCCCACCTTGTAGAAAAACGCCCTAAAGGCTTGATGCAACAATTGGCCTCAGTCTTTGTATTGCTGGCTGTTGCAGGATTTATGGTGTTGAACGCCCATCAAGCGCAGGCGCAATCACGCCTTAAAGATATCGTGGATATTGAGGGTGTCCGTGACAATATGCTGATTGGCTATGGTCTGGTGGTGGGCTTGAATGGCACAGGAGATTCTCTAACCAGCTCGATATTCACCCGTGAAAGTCTGGTGGGTATGTTAGAGCGTCTTGGCGTTACCGCGCAGGGGGCGGGGCTTTCAACCAAGAATGTCGCGGCGGTGATGGTCACGGCAACCTTGCCGCCTTTTGCACGGCAAGGCTCGCGCATTGATGTGGCGGTTTCGGCCTTGGGCGATTCCAAAGGTCTGTTGGGTGGCACTTTGTTGGTGACACCTTTGCTTGGCGCAGATGGTGAGGTCTATGCGGTTTCTCAGGGTACGGTAACCGTAGGCGGTTTTCAGGCGCAAGGCGCGGCAGAGACTATCTTGAAAGGTGTTCCTACCAGTGGCCGTATTGCGAATGGTGGCATTGTCGAGCGTGAAATTAACTTTGAAATGTCCTCGTTAAATTCTGTGCGCTTGGCCTTGCGCAATCCTGATTTAACCACGGCTTCGCGGATTAAAAAGACGGTGGATGCTTTTGTTGGCGTTGAGGTCACGACGGTACTTGATCCTGGCACGATAGAATTGCAACGCCCCACGGGTTATAATGACAGTATGATTGCGCTATTGACCGAGATTGAACTGCTTCGGGTTCAACCAGACATGATTGCCAATGTCGTGATTGATGAACAATCTGGTGTCATCGTGATGGGCGAGAATGTTCGCATCAATCCAGTTGCAGTGGCGCAGGGCAATTTGACCATTCGGATTACAGAACAGGCGCAGGTGTCCCAGCCGCAGCCGTTCTCGAATGTTGGTACAACACAAGTTGTACCACGCACCGAAATTGCCATTGATGAAGGCGCAGAAAATAGGTTGGCTATTGTCGATGGTGGCGTGACCTTGCAGGACTTGGTCAATGGCCTGAATGCCTTGGGTATTGGGCCGCGTGATTTAATTACGATATTGCAAGCCATTAAATCGGCTGGTGCGCTCAATGCAGATATACGGGTGATGTAGCATGACGATACCAGGCTTGAATACATATCTTCCGCAGGATGTTCTGGCGCAAAAGCGTATTGATCAATCGTGGAAAGCCCAAAAAATAGACGAGGCCGCAGAAGAGTTTGAAAGCCAGTTTCTGTCTTTGATGATTGAAAATATGTTCACTGGTGTTGACGGCGAGGGCATGTTTGGCGGCGGCAACTCTGAGACGATTTATCGTTCGTTCATGGCGGATGAATATGCCCGTTCAATCGCCGAAGGTGGCGGTATTGGTATTGCCGATTCTGTTCGAGAACAATTGCTGAAACTACAAGAGCTTGAAGCCGAGAATTCCGATGCGTGATCCTGATTCTTTGGCAGAAGAGGTACTCGATATCCTTGATCGGATGATTGAACTGGTCAATTTGGAAAACACGATGCTGGAATCCTCAGAGGTTGATTTGTTCGAGCCTTTGGTGGATCGTAAGGTATCCTTGTTCGAGCAGTACACAAAGAAACTGGAATACTTACGCCGCTTTAAGGAAATCCGCGAAGGCATCTCTGAGGACTTGCGCGAAGAGCTTCTGGAAGCAAATGAAGAGTTTCAGGAACTCGCAGAGCGTAATCAGCGCTTGTTGGCAGGGGCGGTAGAGGCGGGTAATCAGATGTTTGAAAGCTTCTCGCAAGCGGCATTGGATTCCCAGAACCGTTTGTCGCGTTATAGTAAAATGGGTGCGAAAGATACCAGTGGACGGCGTTCGGTTGCGCTGGCCTATAATCAAGAGCTGTAAGGAAAAGCCATGACTTTAATCAGATCATTGAACAATGCGGTTTCGGGGTTGCAGACCATCTCCGAGAATTTCGGCGTAGTTTCTGATAATGTCGCCAACGCGAATAACGAGAACTATAATCGTCGCGTGATGATGATGGAAGACGATCCGAATGCTGGTGTTCGGGTTGCGGCTATTCAGCGTCAAACGAATGAATTGATGCAGAAAAACTATCGCAGTTCGTTGGCTAGGTCCGAGGCCAGCCGCGTGCGGAGTGACCTGTACTCTGAAGTCGCAGATATTTTGGGATCATCAAGCGGAAATTCGCAATTAACCTCGACCATCAATACCTTTATTGCTGGTTGGCGGGAACTGCAAACGGCTCCTGAAAATGAGGCCGTGGCCTTTAAGATTGAATCGGCTGCCAAGGAAATGGCCTCGCTGGTTCGCCAACTCTCAAGCGAGATGGAGCTTATTCGGCAGGATATTGCGGTGGACATAAGACAGGCGATTAGCGGCTTAAATGAAAATATTGCGCGTGTTGACGAATTGAATACGGCGGTTATTTCTCAGGGGGCTTCGTCATCCGCGCGCAGTGGCTTTGAGAACGAGCGAGATCGCGTCATTGACGAAATTTCCAAGGCGGTGGATGTTAGTGTTCAGAGAAATACCGATGGTACGGTGAGCCTGTACACCAAGTCTGGCGTAACCTTGGTCAGTGGTTTTGCCAATACCTTTACATGGGACGAGACCGCTTACCGCCTTGACAGTGCTTTGAGCAGCCGTAATCTGGTGGATGAATTGCCAGAGGGTTCTCTTCGGGCGCAGATACAGCTGATCAAGCCTTACGAAGACGCAGGTGCGGAGTCATCTGATGCTTCTGATCCGAATGTTTCGCCGCTGCAAAAGATTCAAGATCAATTAGATGGGCTGGTTCAGCTTTTTGTTAAACCGTCAAAAATCAATGACCCTGATACTTTTGCAGGTGCCTTTGGTGCGGCCTTTGATGCCCCAAAAGCCTATCCAGGTGATAGTGTTCCAGGCAATAGCCCCTATGCCGAATATTGGCAGCAGCAGCTTTTTGTCCCAAGTGATACTGCAAATATGGATGTCACTGATGTCACGGCAGCAAATTTTCACGTCAACAAGAACCTCGTGTCAAATTTGCGCATCTTGGCGCGGAAAAGCCCCGAAATGGCCAAAGTCGTCAGCTCGTTAACGGATCGTAGCCGCAAGCTGGAACTGAACTCGTTGAATTTAGAAGACCAAAATTACGAAAGTGTTGCCAAGGCGATTCAGGTGAACTTTTCTGTGC
>JAHDDM010000177.1 GCA_020629355.1 Rhodospirillaceae bacterium | reverse complement strand
TAACCTGCACTTTGGATAACCTCGGCATAGGCCGCATGGACGCTTTCGGCACGCACCCCTGGACGTAAGGCATCCAAGGCGGCCTGTTGACTGGCGCGCGCAACTTCGTATACCGCCCGTTGGGTATCATCGGCAATTTCGCCAATCCAGAAGGTGCGGTCAAAACCCAATTTGAAACGGTGAAAATTGGTCATGCCGCAAAAGCACAAAAATACGGGTTCACCGTATGCCATGATACGCCTTGAGGCTCGATGGTGTGTTTTGAGAATCTCACGCCCTGAGGCCATGATTTGCAAGAAATGCGTATTCGGCGACATATCGGCATCGTCATAATGCGCTGCCAGCAGCTCAGCGGCCTTGCGTGTTCCTGCCTGAGCAGTCGCCAGCGCGACCTCGTATTCTGCAACACCTGCCCCAATAGCAGCGCGACCAGCAGACATCATGGCATTAGCGACTCCACCAGCATGACGGGCAAGTTGCAGTTCTTCGGCGGATTTTATCATCCGCATATCGGCAAGTATGGGTGTTGCGCTGGTGAGACTTTTCGCCTCAATCAGGCCGTTGATATAGTCGCGGACTGGTGGCGGCATACGGTCTGGCTCGATCCCAATGCGCTGTGCATTGCGCACTAAAGCCGGAATTTCCGCGCGCCATTCACTGCCTGTTCCGTCATTCCACGGCACAATCCTGCCCACTTGCGCTGCCGCCTGCGCCGTGTTGTGATCAAGGGCTGGCGTAATCAAAAGACTGTCACCGTCTTTGAAAACCGCAAGAATGGTTGGCCGGCCAAATTCCATATGCAGATAGTCGTAATATCCGCTTAGGTAATAGACATTATCTTCATCGGTAATCAAGGCAACGTCAATATTAGCCTCGGCGAGGCGGTGACAAAAGGTCTGCATTCGTGTCGCAAACAAATTCATTGCTACTGTCCTGTTCGAGATAGACGCTCGTATACTAAAGCTGTCCAAAATTTTGTCCCAATCGGAATCAGGGCATCGTTAAAGTCATAATTATGGGCATGAAGCGGCTGACTATGCGCACCGCTTGTGCCGTTACCCAAAAGCAAAAAACACCCTGGCACAGCAGCGCTGAAATGCGCAAAGTCTTCGGAGAAACTCATCGGCTCGCGATTAGGTAAGGTCTCTAATCCCGCATTTTGAGCCGCCCGTATCACAGTTTGGGTAGGCTTTTCGGCATTGATGGTTTCGATAAATTCCGTATTAAAAACAACCTCAGCAGAAATACCATGCGCTGCCGTTATTCCTGCGGCGATTTGGCGCAGGAATTTTTCGATATTCGTTCGATCTTCAGGGTTTCGCGCCCGAACATCGCCTTTCAAAACAGCCGTGCCTGGCAGGACATTGCGTTGACCATCGCTGAGAAATTCTGTCACTGAAACCACCGCGCCTGAGCTTGGTGCAAGTTTACGCGCAACAATAGTCTGCAATGCCATCACCATTTCCGCACCGATGGTTATGGCATCCCTGCCCGTTTGCGGCATCGAAGCATGACCACCTTGACCATGAAGCGTAATCTCAAAAAGGCTCTCAGAAGCACAGATTTGCCCAACGCGAGTCGAAACTTGACCCAACGGGGCATCAGGCAAATTGTGTATGGCATAGACTTCATCAATGGGGAATCGCTCTAGTACACCTTCGCTAATCATGGCTTGCGCGCCCAAGCCGTGCTCTTCGTTAGGCTGGAACAAAAAAACTACCGTACCATCAAATTCAGGTTTCACCGCAAGTTCTCGCGCCGCGCCTAGCAGCATCGTGATATGTCCATCATGGCCACAGGCATGCATCATTCCAGGATTTTGAGACGGATAACCGTGGCTGCTGGCTTCTTGAATCGGCAGAGCATCCATGTCCGCGCGCAAGCCAATAGCGCGCTTGCCCTGACCATCACCAGAACGCAAAATCCCAACCACTCCAATACCTTCATGCACCTCAAGTCCAAGGTCACGCAAAAAATCTGCAATCCGTGCCTTTGTGCGTACTTCTTGAAAGCCCAATTCTGGAAAACGGTGAAATTCCTGGCGTAAAGCCACTAAACATGCGCCCGTCATGCGACAACACCCTTGGGCAGCAAAGACAGTCCCGCACAAGAAAATATCTGGCCAAAGCCTTGTAATTCGTCTGTGATCCCTGCGCGGCGTAAACAGCTCCAGAATTGCGCCTGATTCGAGGTAATCACTGGCTTACCCGTAATCTGCTCAATCTCTTCAGCCACTTCTAAAGAACGGATACCGCTGCAACTCAAGAAAATCGCCTCGGCCTCTGGCTGGTCAATCGCCACAGCAAATTCTTTCCAGAAGGCAGGCGTAACACGCCCCATCTCAATACCAGTAGAAAGGTTAAGCCCTTGAATATCTAATATTTCAATTCCCTTCTGCACCAGAAATTCAGCCTCGGCAGTGTTTATCTCGTCAAGGTAAGGCGTACCCACAACAATCTTTCGCGCATTCAATTCCTGCAAAGCATCCAAGACACCGCACACCAAACACATCGGTTGTGCCCAAGGCGCACCCTTCTGAATCTCCGCCATGACACGATCCTCACCAATGACAATCGAACCACTGGTACAGCTATAGCTAATCACATCGGGCTGAGCTTCTGGCTGAAGCCGCGCCGCCGCATCCGCCATATATTCAATATGACGCGATAGTGTCTCGTTCGTGGTATAATCTTCCGTCGCAAGCCGTGTGATATGCACCGCAACACCCTCTGGTGCCATGTCGAAAAAATCCGCCTCGGCGGCTAAATCCGTGGACATTATAATGAAACCCAACCGCGCCCGATAATGACGGCCTTGATCTAAAATCGGTGTCCAGTGCTTCGATACGACTTGATCGCCAGATGTAAACATTCATAGACCTTGTTGACTTGATGAGCACAACCAGCCTAGGGCACA
>JAHDDM010000176.1 GCA_020629355.1 Rhodospirillaceae bacterium | reverse complement strand
GACTTCTCTGCGCCTTCTTCCAAAATCTCTTCAATATGATCCGATGCAGCAATCAAACGCCGCATTTCGCTACTTATCGGGCCTAATGTTGCCAACACCATCTCCATCAACACGCTTTTGAAGCGTGAAAATTCTGCACCGCCAAATTCCTGTACGGTCTCTGCCAAAGTCTGTTCTGCAAGAGCCGCATAAATCCGCAATAAATTTTCCGCCTCAGCGCGGCCTTCCAGTCCTGCTATTTCACTAGGCAGGGCTTCCGAGTCCGTTCGTGCCTTGCGGATTTTTTCTGCCAGAATATCATTATCATCCAACAGATTCAGGCGCGAAAAGTCTGAAGGATCAGATTTGGACATTTTCTTTGTCCCGTCACGCAAAGACATGACCCGTGTGGCCTCGCCCTGAATCAACGGTTCAATCACAGGTAGGAAATCTACGCCGTAATCATGGTTGAATTTCAAGGCAATATCACGCGTAAGCTCAAGATGCTGTTTCTGGTCTTCCCCCACAGGAACATGAGTTGCACAATGGGCTAAAATATCCGCCGCCATCAGGCTCGGATAGGCATACAGCCCAAGACTGGCTTTTTCGCGATTTTTGCCCGCCTTGTCCTTGAATTGGGTCATTCGGTTCATCCAGCCTACCCGCGCAATACAGTTAAACAACCAGGCCAGAGTGGTGTGATCAGGATTATCAGACTGCCGAAAAAGAATACTCTGTTTTGGGTCAATCCCCGCCGCGATTAACCCTGCAGTTAATTCGACAGAACTGGTGCGGAGCTGCTTTGGGTCTTGCCAGACGGTAATGGCGTGTAAATCCACAATACAATAAATGCACGGCGCGTGATCCTGTAATTTTGGCCAGTGTCTAATTGCGCCCAAATAATTGCCCAAATGCAAGTCACCCGAAGGCTGAATACCAGAAAAAATACGCATTATTGCCTCTTTTTATCGAACATTTGCCGCCATTTGTAGCCCGTGAGTACAGTCGCTGCAACAAGATAACTGCTGCCGCCAATTCCGAGCAGTAATAGCAACTCAAAGAATGCGGGCATATCAGGGATAAAATGCCTGGCTCCATACAAGCACCCTGCCATGATCAGACCCGCCAGCAGAGCCTTCAGGCCAAAAATCATCATGGACTGAGAGATACTGGCAATACCGCGCCGTGCCAAAGCCAACAGCAGTAGTAAAACCTGTACCCAACCAGCCAAAGCTGTCGCCAAAGCCAATCCGGCATGGGCGAAGAACTGCATCAATACGAAAGCCAAAACGATATTCACCAGCATCATCGTCATGGCAATCAGCATCGGTGTTTTGGTGTTGTGGTGGGCAAAGAATAGTGGCTGAAGAATTTTCACCAGAATATAAGCAGGTAATCCCAAGGCTAAGGCTTGCAAGGCCATTGCTGTCTGTACGGTATCGGCGGCGGTGAATGCACCACGGGCAAAAAGTACATCAATGATCAATTCAGCACAGAGCGCAAGGCCAATGGCGGCGGGGATTGCCAACAACAAGGCCGCCCGTTGGGTCTGGTTGCGTAAGCTGTCAGCACGTTCGGTATCACCAGAATGTACCGCACGGGTAAAGGTGGGCAACAAGGCCACTCCAAGGCTAATCCCCACCAAAGCCAAGGGGAGCTGAAACAGCCGCTCCGCAAAGAACAGCCAGATAATACTGCCCTCTGGCAAGGTGGAAGCAAAAGCACGCGCGACAATCAAATTACATTGCAGGCACAGTGCGCTGATAATCCCAGGCAGCAGTAGCCAGCCAAATGCCTGAATTTCTTTGCCCATCAAACGATGTCGGAATATTGGCAAATAGTCGATACGCCATGCCACCACCAGACACAGCGATAATTGTACGATACCGCCGATCACGACTGCATAGGCCAGTGCCTGAATAGAAAAGTCCACCAGACCGAAAACAGACGCGGCTAGTGGGCTGATCATCATAAGATTTAAAATAATCGGTGCTGCTGCTGGTACAGAGAACCTTCCTGCATAGTTCAAAATCCCGCCAAAAATCGCCGCTACAATAATACAGAACAGATAGGGCAGACAGAGACGAGCAAGGTCTATGGTAAGCTGTATTTTGGTGGGGTCAGTAAAGCCCCAAGCAAATACCGCGACTATTTCCGCCATGAAAATATAGGCCAATGCCGTGATCAACAGCATCAGACTGCCCACCAGCAATAAAACATCTCCTAAGAATTGCCGTGCGATTATTTTGTCTTCTCGACTCTCTAGCGCGCTGAAATGCGGAACAAGTGCTGCATTCATTGCACCCTCGCCGAACAGACTCCGAAACAGATTCGGGAAGGTAAAGGCGATTTGAAATGCCTCAGCCACGGCAGAAGCCCCCAACACTTGCGCCATGAGCATATCACGGCTATAGCCTGCTATCCGCGAGACAATCGTCCACGAACCAATCTTTGAGGCAATGCGGGTTGGGTTCATCGTCAATTTTGACCTCTTGTAGTTTTTTTTGTCTTATCATAATGTAGGGACTTTCTAGCACAGGATTCAGCAGTTTTTATCGAGATAGGGTTGCACGTGAATAAAATAGCTCCTCAGGGAAAAGCATTGGTGGTGGTGGAATCACCCGCTAAAGCCAAGACGATCAGCCGGTATCTTGGCTCAGGCTACGAGGTGCTCGCCAGTTACGGTCATGTCCGTGACCTGTGGGAAAAAGACGGTGCGGTTGACCCTGAAAAAGACTTTGACATGATCTGGCAAGTGCCCGCATCGGGCAAAAAACGCCTAAAAGAAATCGCCAGCGCTTTAAGTAAAGCCGATACCCTGTATCTTGCCACTGACCCTGACCGCGAGGGCGAAGCCATTGCGTGGCATCTCCATGCCGAATTGGAACGGGCGGGGAAGCTCAAGAAAAAAACCGTACAGCGCATTGTTTTTCACGAAATTACCAAGTCGGCAGTTTTG
>JAHDDM010000175.1 GCA_020629355.1 Rhodospirillaceae bacterium | reverse complement strand
TATAATAGCAAGTATATTTGATACTAACATTGATCATAAGGCTCTTTCAGATGCTTCTCAGGCGCGCCATATTCATGAATTTCAACAGAACCTAAAGCCGTTCAGACAATGCATATTCTTGCGGGGTCTTTGAAAGGCCGAAAGATTGCCGTGCCAGACGGCAAAATTACGCGACCAACCCTAAGTCGTGTTCGGCAGGTTTTGTTTGATATTCTCAGCCATAGTAATCTCCTGCCGAATTGGTCTCAAGTTTCTGTGGTAGATGTTTTTGCGGGCAGTGGCAGTATTGGCCTTGAGGCTTTAAGCCGCGGGGCTATCGCCGCAGAGTTTTTTGAAAGCGACCCTACCGCGCGGCAGAGTATTCAGCGGAATATTCAACAGTTCGGGCTGAGTGCTATAGCGCAAACATACACTGATGCAGAACAGCCTGCCCCAACCACGACAGCACGAGGGCTTTTGTTTTTTGACCCGCCCTACCCTGAAGCCGATCAGCTAGAAGTCTGTATTCAGAAATTTTTTGATCAGGGCTGGTGTGATGTTGATAGTCTGATTGTCACGCAAATGCCTTTGAGCATTCCTGCTTTTTCTGAACCCATCCGTAGCAAAAAAATTGGCGTTACGCGGTTGGATTTTTATAAGGGCGGAGGATTCTCCAGCCGAATAGACACAGAATAACCATACAGCCTGCAACAATCCCAAAGACGCTATTGCCACCAAGTTCTTGAAAGACCAGCCCGGCCCAAAGCGGCCCGAAGACTCGCGCCAGACTCGCTGCTGCCTGTGCAATTCCAAGCACCTTACCACGGTATTCTTCGGGCGCAATTTGGCTAATCAGGCTCTGCATGGCAGGATTGTGCAGACCCATAAAGACAGCAATGCTGAACAGTGCAGCCGTGACGGTCAAAGAGCTATAGGCCAGACTCAGCGCGATCATACTCAGGGCTAATCCGATTAAGCCAATAAAAATAGTACCAGATTCGCGGAACTTTCGGGTGGCTATTCGGATCAAGAATCCCTGTGCGATAATGCTGCCCAGACCTGCCGTCATTAAGAGATAACCAACATCACGCGGTTGCCAATCCAGTGTTGCCTCGCCCCAAACCGCGAGTACGCCTTCGATGCTGGTAAAAAGGACCGAGACACCAAAATACAATCCCAACACCAGCAATAGAGCCTTATCGCGCCAAATGGAATGCGGCATGGCATCGGGTGCTGTATTTTGGTTTTGATGCTGCACGGCAGGTTCAGGTACGAAAACAATACTGAGCAATAGGGTTGCAATGCAGACACCGCCAGCGACAAGAAAAGGGATCATAAAGCCTACTGTATTGCTGGCAAGATAGCCTCCGACTGCTGGTCCAAGTGTAAAGCCTACCCCAAAGCCTACCCCAAGCAAGCCCATGGCAGAGGCGCGCTTTTCGGGGGAAATGACATCACTGACATAGGCTTGCGAAACTGGCAGCCAAGCAGCGAAAGCCCCTGCCAAGGCGCGGGCGGCATAGACCTGCCAGAGCGAATCTGCATAGGCGAGCCAGATATAGCTAAGTGCGGTGACACAGACTGAGAGCCACAGCACGCCTACGCGTCCGAATCGATCAGACATCAGTCCCCAAAAGCGCAAGGTTAAAACGGAAACGCCCGAAAACACAGCATAGATAAGCGTTGCTTGATAGGGTGTGCCGCCAAGTTCCAAAATCTGAAATGGCAGAATTGGGATAATCATCCCAAGGGCAAAAATATACATTCCAGTGCTAAAGGCGAGGCCATATATTGGGCGCATGGGTTTATCCTCTACGCCCGAAAAGCTTTTCTATTTCTTGATGCGATAGAAAGACTTGGGTTGGGCGACCATGATTACAATGCCCACCATTAGGTGTAATTTCAATCTGACGCAACAGGGCATTCATTTCCTCAAGCTTGAGCCGCCGTCCTGAGCGCACCGAACCATGACAGGCAATGCGCGATAGTATGGCATCGCGGCGTTCACGCAAGCCCTCGCCCTCAAGCCCTTCAGAGATACCCGCCAGAATATCCTCAAGTAATTTTGCCTTGTTGCACTCTGCCAACAGGGCAGGAACACTGCCGATAACAACCGCATCATGGCCAAAGACCTCAAAGGTAAAGCCCATCTCTTCCAGGATTGCACTGGCCTCCTGTAGACGCGGTATATCCTCAGGCGCAATAGGCAAGACCTCTGGCACCAACAGTGGCTGTACCGCGAGATTACCTGCATCTCCGTAGGCTTTCTTGAGTTTCTCGTACACAATACGTTCGTGCGCGGCATGTTGATCAACCAGCACCAGACCTTGAGCATTCTCGGCAATGATATAATTGCCCAACAGATGGGCTTTGGCTGCACCTAATGGAAACTCATCAAGGGCTGGTTCAGAAACCACAGAGTTTTCTTCATAAGCGCGAGGTTGCCAATCCTGTCCAAGGCTAGGTTGCTGCATACTTTCCGATATTCGCATCGAAGCAGAAGACGGCCGCGAGACCCCATAATACGGCGTGGACTGAAAGCCTTGTGTGGGAGTCGAAGCCGTGAGAGCACCGTCTGTTTCAAGGTGTGCTTTGACCATATTGTGCAACATTGAACGTACAATAGCTGCTTCACGGAAACGCACTTCGGTCTTCGCGGGATGGACATTGACATCCACCCATTCGGGATCACAATGGATAAACAGCACGAAAGCAGGATAGCCGCCTTTGGGAATCGTATCACCAAAGCCAGAGCGAATCGCACCAGCCAACGTATAGTCATGGATAATACGCCCATTCACCGCCAAGAATTGCCGATTCGGCCGTCCAGTATGCAAAGCGGGGGGCCCTAACAGACCAGAAACAGCATAGGGCGCGCGTTCCTGTTCTACACGATACGCCTGTTCGACAAAATTCTGATCGAAAATCTCGGCGATACGCGGTAAAAGAAAGTCAGCATTGCCATCATGGGTATCCCGCGACATAGCGGTGTAATTTTTCTTGATTTTTCCAGCATCAAAAACCCGAAAAGTCACCTCTGGCGCACAGAGCGCCATATTGCGAAT
>JAHDDM010000174.1 GCA_020629355.1 Rhodospirillaceae bacterium | reverse complement strand
GTGCGGCGCATAACCTCGTAGTCGTCTTCGGTCAAGTCGCGCATTTTTCGCGCTGGAGAACCTGCCCATAGTTCATGCGAAGGCAGTACCTTGTTCGGGGTCAACATTGCCCCTGCTGCTAGCATCCCAAACGGCTCGATACGCGCACCATCCAGTACAACAGCCCGCATGCCCACAAAGGCATCATCGGCGATGGTGCAGGCATGGATCAGTGCCATATGGCCTATGGTCACACGATTACCGATAAAACTGCCTTGGCCGTGCTTTGCGACATGAATGACCGTACCATCTTGGATATTGCTATTACAGCCGATACGGACAATATTCACATCACCGCGAATCACGCTATTGTACCAGACCGTACTGCCCGCGCCGATATGAACATCACCCACCACCACCGCACCAGCAAGCACGACAGCATCAGGATCGATGGTGGGCTGAATATCCTGGTAGGGCAAAATAATACTCATGGCTAGCTTTCTCTTATGGATATAGGGCAATTCGGTTCAAGCCCGTGGTTTCTGGAAAATTAAACATGATATTCATATTCTGTACCGCTTGACCAGATGCGCCTTTCAGTAGATTATCAATAGCACACAGGATGATAGCACGGCCTTCGATTCTATCAGGGAAGAGTGCTATTTCAGTATTGTTGCTGCCAAAAACATTTTGGGTTTTCGGGCTTTGTTCCAATTCCAAAACACGAACAAAGGCGGCCTCGGCATAGAATTCCTGCAAGGCAATATGCAGATCATTGACGGTTTTGCCTTCTGCAAGATGAACATAGCTGGTGGACAGAATCCCACGATTGATTGGCACAAGATGCGGGGTAAAGCTGACCTTGAGTGTTGCACCAGCCGCTTTGCCAAGCTCCTGTTCTATTTCCCACATATGGCGGTGTTTACCGATACTGTAGGCGTTCAGACCCTGATTGACTTCGGTGAACAGAAGGTTGGTTTTTGCTGCTCGTCCTGCGCCACTGGTGCCAGATTTGGCATCGATAATAATATCTTGCGACTGAATGAGCTTGTTTTGTAACAGCGGGATCAAGCTTAAATTCGCTGCCGTACAGTAACAGCCTGGACAGGCCACCAGACGCGCATCGGCGATAGAATCTGCATAGATTTCGCTTAGGCCGTAGATCCCCTCGCCAAGCATTTCTGGTGCGGGATGGGGTGCATCATAAGCCTCTTGATAAATGTTCGGGTCATCAAGACGAAAGTCTGCCGAAAGATCAATAATCCGCAAGCCAGGATATTGTTGTAACAGTTCGGGCAGAATGTTTCCTGTGGTGCCGTGGGGCAGTCCCGCAAACAGTACATCAAGGTCTGCAAGAGGCATGTCCTCAAGCTTTTGCAGCATGGGTATGTCATCAGGCAAATGTGGAAAGACCGCCTGTGCAGCCTGTCCTGCATTGCTGTGCGCACCAAGCGCGCGTAATGCAACATGGGGATGTTGATCCAGCAATCTGATCAATTCCGCGCCAGTATAGCCGCTTGCGCCAAGGATTCCTGCGTTAAGCATTTTTGTCATGGTTTTTCTTTCTTTCTTCAACGCCAGGGTTCTGAATGATCAATCACAAATTTCTTTGGGTCATCAATATCGCCGTGGTCATCATCGGGTGTCGGTTCGTCTGGTGGCGAGAAAAACGAATCGTAAAATTCGCTGTCCTGCTCCAGAGCATCAAGGAAATCATCAATATCCAAGCTATATCGTCGCTCGGTGGACTTTTGTAAATCTGGCGCAATGCGGGTGTTCTGACCAACATCAAAGGTCATAAAACGTAAAAACTTATGACCACGATGAAATTTGACGTTCATCCAGGTTTCCATCACAGGGCAATCGGCAACCTCGGCAGCATCAATGGCGGCAAACATTAAATCCATCCCTAGCCGCTCTCGGCGCACCAGAGGATGGACATACAGGTGATCCAACAGCATCCCCTTACTCAGTCCACGGTCAGGAGCACTTTTCTCTATCTTGATGGGCAGCCAACTGACCATACCGACAATACCCAAGTGATTCTCGGCGACTTGAATATCTCCGCCACCAGCACCGTAATAGTCGCGGACGGCTTGCAGATAAGGAAAATCGCGTTCAGCATCAAAGACGCAATCGGCTTCTTCGCCATAAGCGCAGGCCAGCAGATTCACGAGTTCATCGTGATCTTCATTGTTTGCGGGTCTTAAAGCCAAATTCGACATGGTAGGTTGAATTTACATCACGGATTTCAAGCCGTAAAGCCCCTGTATCTGTTGATAGCCTTCCGAACCAAGATAGCCCGCAAAAAGCAGGAGCAATGCTATATTAAAGTAGCTTAAAGCACGCATTGAAACCTTTGCCCCCAAGCGTCCTAGCATCGCCCAAAAGAACAGACTGATCATAAATATGGGCACTCCCGTCAGCCAGAACAGAAACGCATTGAAGAAAGTCGAATCGCTGAAGTTTGCTGATAATGCCCCTATGGGAATCAACAGATAGCATTTTGGGTTGCTCCACGTTACCATCGACATCTGTTTCCAGTTAAAAACAAATTCGCTCTGAGCCGTGCTGGTTTGTGTCCTTACGATTTTATACGCAATCCAAAAAATAACAAACAGTCCGACAATATGCAGCCATGCGGTGAAGTGCGGACTAAAAGCCCCGATGGTTTGAGTGAAAAATACTGCAAAGGTATTGAAGCTCAACCAACCAACGCAGCAGTACAGGATATAGTGCCGATACAGGAAACCCAAGCTGGTGGTGGGTGCAGCCTGCATAATGGCAGTCCAGAACGGGCCTGGTGAATAGGCGAAGGCGAGCCAAAATAGAGCCGTCGAGAAAAAGGCTTCAGTAATAACGGAATACTCCTATTTTCCTATCTTTTGCGCATCTATTGCCGAAACGCTATTCTCCGCTCCTCAAATACTGGAAGTATGCTCTGGTGCTCGAATACGCGTTTCGACAATATTTGCATCAAAACCTTAGGAAAATAGAAGCATTCCCCTAGTGTATCATTAGAAAGGTTATTAAAGAAAATATAGAAAAAAGGCTGGAATTTCTTCCAGCCTTCTTGAAAA
>JAHDDM010000173.1 GCA_020629355.1 Rhodospirillaceae bacterium | reverse complement strand
AGATTGCGCGGCAGTTCGGAATCTCAGTGATCAAACCACGTGCAGCTTTAGTGCCATTAACACTAAGCGGAAAACTGCACGATAGCTTACGGACTTTATCAGGGGTCTCTGTCCGTGCAACCGTAAGCTGTCGTGGCAAAGCTTTCACAGAGGCAATATTGTTTACACATCGGGGGTTGAGCGGGCCTGCTATCTTGCAAATTTCGTTCTATTGGCAAGAGGGGCAAGCTATTGTCGTCAATCTTGTGCCAGATATTGATGTGTTGGAGACATTGAAAGGCTTGAGAGCGACGAATCCGAAACAAGAGCTACAAACCGCAATCAGCTCTTTTGTGCCCAAGGCCTTGGCACAGTATCTTTGCCAAGAGTTTCATGGTCAAAAAAACATGGCTGATCAATCGAACGAGATGTTGCAAAAAGTGTCGAATATGCTGTGTGCGTGGAAAATCGTTCCTAGCGGAACAGAAGGCTTCCGCACGGCAGAAGTCACCTTAGGCGGTGTGGATACGGCGGAGTTGTCCTCTAAGACTTTTGAGGCCAAAAACGTTAAGGGACTGTATTTTATTGGTGAAGTCGTGGATGTGACGGGTCATTTAGGTGGGTTTAATTTCCAATGGGCCTGGTCTTCTGGCTATGCGGCGGGGCAGTATGTGTAGGCGATAAGAGAGGTGATTGATATGGCTTGGGAAACAATCGTGTTATTGCTGCTGGCTGGAATGGTGTGCGGTGGGATCAATGCCATTGCTGGCGGCGCGACATTACTAGGTTTTCCAGTATTACTCAGTATAGGCTTGCCGCCGAATGTTGCGAATGCATCAAATTTTATTGCGACCATGCCAGGTTATGCTGCCTCGATACCCGCTTACACCACAGAATTGCGCGGTTTACGCAAGCCTGCTTTTGTCAATGTAATGTTCAGCACGGCAGGCGCGGGCATAGGTTCAATTCTGCTCGTGCTGGGTGGTGAAGCCGTCTTTACGGGGTTGATCCCCTATCTTTTACTCACCGCAACCTTGCTCTATGGTTTTAGCGACAGAATACACAGATATTTCATGCGACCAGAGCTATGGTTGAATATGAACAATATCTGGTTCAGCAATTCCATTCTGTTTAGCACTTGTATCTATGGTGGCTATTTTGGTGCTGGCCTGGGCATTATCATGCTCTCGATTCTTAGGATCATTGGCTATGCTGATTTTCATCAAGCCAATGGTTTGAAAAATGTCATTATTACCGCTGTCTCTCTCTTCAGCATTGCCATTTTCATGGGCAGTTCTTTAATTGCGTGGCCTGAAGCTATCACAATGATGATTGGCGCGACTATCGGAGGCTATAAATGCGCGCAATTTGCCAAAAGAATACCGCCAGAGTACCTGCATAAATTTGTTCTTGTATTTGGTACGGTTGCCACCGTTTACTATTTCAGCAAGGACTTTAGCTGGACACTTCCCTTTATTTCTTAAACATCGACTCAGGCCCCATCGGGTGATCAGCGTGGGGGTAAGGATGGTGATGATGATGGTGATCACCGTCTCCGTGATGGTGATGATGATGTGGCTTTTGTGCGGTGCATAAACCAATACAAGCGTCCTCGCACAAATCACAATCGCTAGGGTCAATGCCTGTTCCCGCGCCCTCAGCGTGGTGATGGTGGCTTTCTTGCGCAAGGCCGACTTGATCCTCGAAGCCGATAATCTGAGTCCGATATTTGCACATCTGGCAATTCATATTGGCACGTTGCTCAAAGACTTCTTCGACTCGCTCTGCCAAGGTTGCCAGTACCATCGGATGATCCGACAAATATTTGGCGCGTAGAAATTCAATTTCAGGATGGGTGGCCTCGACTTTGTTAATGGCGTGGTGAATCCTCTCGATCAATATACCTGTGAACCAAAAATACGGAAAGACCACGATACGCTTGAAGCCCATGCGCGTGACCTGCTCCAGTCCTGCCCCCACCAGAGGAAATGTCACGCCCGAATAGACCGTTTCTGCCCAACCCAGTCCCAAACCTTCCCATAACATCCGCGTGATTTTGCTGACATTGGCATTGGCATCAGGATCACTCGCCCCGCGTCCCACTACCACCAAAGCAGTTTGTTGCCATTCCTCACGGGATAAATGCGCAAGGGCAGTCTCGATTCGTCCAGCGGCGGCATTGATCATTTTGGCATCAATACCAAACTCGCGACCATAACGAATATCCATCTCTGGATACTGTGCCATATAGGTGTTCAATACTGCCGGAATATCATTCTTGGCATGACCTGCTGCAAACAACATCCCGGGTACAGCGACGATTTTGCGGAAACCGCGCTCTCGTAAACTATCCAGACCATCGCGGATGATGGGTTGGGCAAATTCCAGATAGCCGTACTCTACCACTGTTGGTGCGATGGCCTCGCGGAATTTATCCACGAAATTTTTCAGTTCGGCACAGCCGGCTGTCGAGCGGCTGCCGTGGGCGCAAATCATCACGGCGTGTTTTTCATCTCTGGAGAACGGAGGCTTGACCATGATTATTCCTTATTGCTGACGGCGGCTTCTTCAAACGAAGCCATGCCATTATGCAAGGCTATGGCGGATTTCACAATCCCTATAGCCAATGCTGCACCAGAGGCTTCGCCCAAGCCCATATTGTACTCTAACAGAGGCTGCTTGTTCAATTTTTCCAACAGGCGAATATGGCCAGGTTCTTTTGATTGATGTGCCACCAGAGTATGATCCAAGGCATCAGGGCGTAAAGAGCATAGAACTGCTGCTGCTGCTGTACAGGCATAACCATCCAGAAGTACCGGAATACGTCCGATACGCGCGGCAATCACCGCGCCAACGATTCCTGCAAGCTCCAGACCGCCGAAGGTGCGCAAAATTTCCAGACCATCACCGCGTTTCACCACATCCTGATGACGTTCGATAGCGGTTTCAATCACCGCGATTTTGTTTTTCAGACCTGCATCATCAATGCCTGTACCACGCCCCACCCACTGTTCAGCTGCACCGCCATACAGCGCGCAACACAAGGCCGCGCCTGCGGTGGAGTTCGCAATACCCATCTCGCCGACACACAGAATATCGACGCCTTCTGCGGCATCCATCATGCCGTAGGATA
>JAHDDM010000172.1 GCA_020629355.1 Rhodospirillaceae bacterium | reverse complement strand
TGCTCTTGTTGACTTGACTTTGTCTCTGCTTCGGTGCATTAGAGGCAGCATGCCCTTAGAGCAGAAAAAATTCTTATAGGATCACGATCATGGCTAAATCCGTTATTCAAAAAATTAAGCTGGAAAGCACCGCAGGAACAGGTTTCTTTTATGTAACCAAGAAAAACCCGCGCAATCACACGGAAAAATTTGAATTCCGCAAATATGACCCCAAAGCGCGCAAGCATGTGATTTTCCGCGAAACCAAAATGAAATAATTTGTGGGGCTGATCCAGATAATTACGAATTATATCAAGGGCTTTTTTTAAGCTTGGGCTGGACATATAGCATTTCATTTCAATCATTTGCCCTGCCACACTGGATCGCGTTTTTCGGCAAAGGCGCGCGCGCCCTCAAGCTGGTCTTCTGAGGCATAAAGCCTATCCACAGTGGCTAACTGGCGTTTGGTGATGCGGTTCATCATATCCTGAAACTTTGTGTCTTCAGCCTCGCGCACAATTTCTTTTAGAGCCGCATACACTAGCGGTGGCCCCGAAGCCAAGAGTTCAGCAAGCTTTACGGCCTCAGCCATTAAATCCTTTGCGGGATAAAGATGATTGATCATGCCCCAACGATGGGCTTCTTCGGCATCAATCCAGCGTCCGGTCAACAGCATCTCCATGGCTATATGATACGGGATACGCTTCGGCAATTTCACCGAAGCCGCATCCGCCACCGTGCCAGAGCGAATTTCTGGCAAGGCGAAAGTCGCGTGATTCGCCGCCAGAAGAATATCAGCAGACAGGGCAAATTCCAGCCCTCCGCCACAGCAAATACCGTTGATTGCCGCAATCACCGGCTTGTTCAAGTCACGCAATTCTTGCAGGCCGCCAAAGCCGCCCACGCCGTAATCGCCATCCACGGCATCACCATCCGCGGCGGCTTTCAAGTCCCAACCAGGGCAAAAGAATTTCTCGCCTGCACCTGTAATGACAGCGACCCTAAGCCCTGCATTATCGCGAAAGCCCTGAAAAATTTCGCCTAAGGCTCTGCTGGTGGCAAGATCAATCGCATTCGCCTTGCCACGTGCCAAAGTCACAATCAGAATCGGACCCTGTTGTTCGGTCATAATATCCTTGCTCATATCCTTATCCTTATCAAAGCATCTGCCGCCCAAACGCCTTTTGGACTGCATATAAGAGGGTTTATCTCGCATTCTTCTATTGCACCATTTGCGCTGAGTATTGTTTGTTGTATGGCCTCAAGGCAATCCAGCAAAGTTTGCATATTGACACAGCCGCCCGCCCGATAGCCGTGTAATTTCGGTGCAATGCGTAAACCGAACAATCCCTGTTCTATGGCGCTTTGGGTAGCGGGTAGGGAAAGCGAAACTGTGTCCTGTAGAAGTTCGGTATCCTGTCCCCCCGCGCCAAGGGTAAGGACATAGCCATGGGCGGGGTCATTGATCACACCCACCAGAAGCTCACAGGCAACATTGTGTAACATTTCTTCCAGCAGGAAAGACTCCGCGTTCATTTTTTCAGCAGCATCCAAGACCATTTCAGGTGACTGTAATCCTAAAACAACCCCACCTGATTCGGTTTTATGCGCCATGCCTTGAGCTTTTAACACCTGTGGAAATGCCATTGCCGCGCTTTGATGATACAGTTCAGCTTGTGTTGCAACAGCATGACCATGCGGAATAGGAACACCGAAACGGTGCAGATAGCGTTTGGCTTGCGCCTCGTACAGAGTGCGGATGCTGCTGTTGCCCTCGCCTCGTGCTGGTGGTGTGCAGTTCGGTTGCGGACGTTGCATTGCGGCTATTGCAGCCAGAGCAGAGGTGAAATCTACCAGAGGAACAATCCCGCTTTTGATCACTTGTCTGGCCATCGGCTCTGGTAAATTTTCTGGTAGGCTCGCAAGAATGGCAGCGGGGGTATTTGCACTTTTGCGCGCGGTATCAAAAGCAGCAATGGCTTTATGCCAGGCCGTGATATCTTCAGCATTCGGGAAGTCAATGATCAGCAAAACCAGAGACCAGTCACCTTGGAACATTGCCGAGAAAGCCTTGGTCATGGCAGCCTGATCATTCCAAATATAGGTATGATAATCCAGCGGATTTGCACGCATGACGGCATCACCTAATGCCTGATGCAAAGCCGTATCAACAACAGCAGGCAGTGGCGGAAATTCCATACTGGCCTCAAGAGCACTATCGGCGATAAGACTGGCCTCGCCGCCAGAACATGACATCGAAGCCAATCGTTTGCCTTCAAGCCAGCCATGGACATGCGCAATTTTCAACGCCTCAAGCAGAGTTGGTAAATCCGTAACCTCTGCTATGCCGTAACGTTGCAATAGAGCCGAACCACCAGCAGCAGAGCCTGCCAAAGACGCAGTATGAGAAATAGTCGCGGCCTGAGCCTGCAAGGACTTGCCCACCTTCAAGGCAATGATGGGTTTATCCAGACGATGGGCTTTTTCTGCCACCGCGCACCAATGTACCAGATCATCAATACCTTCGATATACAGCCCTAACGCCGTGATACGATCATCATCCAGCAACCATTCGGCAATATCACACAAAGACGTTTGCGCCTGATTGCCCACGGTCACCATCATGGCAATAGGCAGGCCGCGCTGTTGCTGGCTGAGGTTAATGGCAATATTCGACGATTGCGTCAAAATCGCCACGCCATGTTCAGTGGGCTGTATGCCGTGGTGATCAGGCCAAAGCACACAGGACTCCAGGCCATTGATGAAACCATAACAATTTGGCCCTAGAATCGGCATGTCTTTGGCAGCTAAAACAAGCTCCTGCTGTAAGTCTGTGTCCTCAGACTCGGCAAAACCACTGGCAAAACAGACCGCCCCGCCGCAACCCATCGCTGCAAGTTCCTGTACTGCTCGTATGGTTTTGTAGCGATTAACCCCAATAAAGGCGGCATCCGGTACCTCAGGTAAAGCCGCCAAAGAACGAATGGTCGAGACACCCGCAATAGTATCACGTTTCGGATGCACAACATGAAGACTACCTGAATAGTTAAATTTTCGGCATTGCTCTATCAGACTCGCACCCCAAGCACCGCCACCGATAATCACCAAAGATTTCGGCGCAAACAAACGTTGGTAGTTTTG
>JAHDDM010000171.1 GCA_020629355.1 Rhodospirillaceae bacterium | reverse complement strand
TGCCACCGACATTGAATCTGGATAATCCCTCGCCAGAGTGTGACTTGAACCTTGTGGCGCATAAAGCGCAACAGGGTAATTATAGCACCGTGATGAGCAATTCATTTGGCTTTGGTGGGACGAATGCTTCGTTAATTTTCCGCAATTATGGCTAATCTCCCATAAAATCATAGTTCGACTCCCATAAAATGATCACATTTTTGGGGTATAAACCCTCGCGCAAATCAATAGGCTATATTGCGTAATGCTCTAAACTCCCCTATGGTGATAGTAAATGATCAGGGAGAGCATTATGACAGACTTACCGTATTTTTCCACTTTATCCGCAACACTGCAATCGCAGGTTTCGCACTATGATCAACAGGATTATGATACGGCGCTGAGGCACTTCTTCACGCAAAATATCGAGCAATTGGATACGTCTGAAGAATTCTCTGATATTGCACCAGTGATTGCCGCGATGCTGGATTGTCTGCATCAAAGATCAGGTTCTGCTGCTCAGATTGCTTTCCTGCCAGTGATGGAAACCTCTGCTGGCGAACATCTTTCCGCGTTGGCGATTATTGATGATAATCGCCCGTTTATTGTCGAATCAGTGCAGATGTGGCTTGAGAAATTAGGCCACCAGACCCGTTACAGCTTTAATGCGCTCTTTGTTGTATCACGGAGTGATGCAGGTGTATTGACGACATTGCAGCCCTTTAAGGGGCAAGAAATTGCCGATGGACAACAGGTGGAAAGTCTCAGTCTATGTCTTTTGCAAAATTACCTCAACGATGGTGATGCAGAAACATTACACGCGGCTCTTGTCGATTGTTTCCAGAATATTCGTGCAGCGCAACAGGATTGGGGCGCGATGACCAGCAAAATTCTGTCTTTGCAGGAAACAATTCGTGCCAAGGGCAACGCTCAGGAAGCTGATTTTCTGGCTTGGCTGGAAGATGCGCATTTTACTTTTCTTGGGATGTGTGACAGCAGCTACTCGGATACAGGCGAGGTTCAGCGCGCGGGAAATCTAGGTATTTCCAGCGCGGTTTTTGATGTTGAGATGAACCGTGATATGTGCGCGGCCTCTGATCAATCCGTCTTTCTGTTCAAGACCGCATTTTTCTCCCCCATACGCCGTGATACGCCCTTAGATGCCGTGTTGATCAAGCATTACGATGATGGGGGTAAGTGTATTGGTGATACGCTTTTTGTCGGGCTGTTGGCATGGGCAGCCTATGCTGAGCCGCTTGCTCAAGTGCCTGTTGTTGCAGAAAAAGTCCAGACGGTCATGGCGAACTTCAACGCTGAGGCGCGGAGTTATCGCGGACGGCAAGTCATCCATATGCTGGAGAACTATTCCCGAGATTTAATTTTTCAGGTTGAGAATACAACCTTATCTGAACATATCCATATCATGCAACGGGCGTATCGGCGGCATGAATTTGCTGTTTTGGAGTATTTCAGCCCGTTCAGTTGTGCGCAGTATCTGAGTGTCATAATACCACGGACGCATTATTCGGCGGCTCTTCGGAGGCGTATGGTTGACTCTCTACAAGAGTTTTTCGGGGTGGATCACGTTGATTACGGTATCCATATGCCTGATAGTCCGCTGTGGCGTGTCGACTTTCGCATTTTCATGGATGTGCAGGAAGCGCAACCAAAAGCAGAGTTTTTACAGACGGTTCGCAACCATTTGGCCGAATTGGCCAAGAGCACCTCAGACCGCTTGCGGTTTATTCTTTCGGCGCATTATCCACCGCAAAAGGTTTCGGCATTGGTGCGGGATTACGCTTCGGCTTTTCAGGTGGATTACTGGATACGCCACGAAGAAATTGCTGCACTGTTTGACATCACGACTCTTGAGGGGATGCAAATCTGGAACGAGGATATTCTGGCCAAACTGTATCAGACCCCAGATACCTGGCAGGTGCGGCTGTATAACCGCAGTGCACAGAAGATTTACCTCAGTGAAATCATGCCGATGCTGGAGAATATGGGTCTTGAGGTGCGTACTGAGGAAACGTACAGTCTTGATATTGCAGGACGTGACCATTGTAGTATTTTAGTTTTCGCGGTCAGCAGCCCAGTTTTGGACGAAGCAGACGGCACTGAAGAAGAAATGCGCGAGAATTTCTCGTCTTGTTTGACCTCTTTATTCAACCAATTAACCGAGAATGATGAATTTCTGGCTTTGGTTCTGGCGGCTGAAATGCACTGTCTTGAAGTCGATGTCCTCCGTGCCTATGCCAAATATCTTCAGCAAATACGCGCAAACCATTCGCAGCATTTCATTGCTGAAACATTGGTGCAACACCCGTCTATTGCAAAACATTTGGTCAATCTTTTTATGGCGCGTTTTGATCCTGAAAACCATGATTCTGAACGAGAAAACAATATCTGTAGCCAAATTGCAGAATGTCTGGAGCAGGTGGAGAATCTGGAGCAGGATCGTTTGTTGAATCGCTATGTTCAGCTTATTCGTGCGACTTTGCGGACGAATTTCTATCAGGAAGACCGCAAGACCATTGCCTTCAAAATTGCCCCTCGAGAGCTTGATGGAATGCCAGAGCCCGTGCCTTTACGGGAGATTTTTGTTTATTCACCGAATTTCGAGGCCGTGCATTTGCGCTTTGGTTTTGTCGCGCGGGGTGGCTTGCGCTGGTCTGACCGTAAAGAGGACTTCCGTACCGAGATACTTGGTCTGGTCAAGGCGCAACAGGTCAAGAATGCGGTGATTGTGCCCATGGGTTCCAAGGGTGGTTTTGTTTTGAAAAATTCCATGCCAGATCGTGCAGCCTTTATGGAAGAGGGCGTGACCCGCTACCGTGAATTTATCGCCAGTATGCTGGAGATTACGGATTCCTATCTGCCTGATGGTGGAATACGCAAGCCCGAAAGTGTCGTGTGCCACGATGCGGATGATCCTTATCTTGTGGTGGCAGCGGATAAGGGTACAGCGACATTTTCGGACTTTGCCAACGAAATGTCTGAAAGGGGCGATTTCTGGCTTGGTGATGCTTTTGCTTCGGGTGGTTCTGTGGGTTATGATCACAAGAAAATGGGCATTACTGCACGCGGGGCATGGGAATCTGTCAAGCGGCATTTCCGTGAAATGGGACACAATACCCAGACCACGCCCTTTGAGG
>JAHDDM010000170.1 GCA_020629355.1 Rhodospirillaceae bacterium | reverse complement strand
GGATCAAAACGTCGTGTGCGCCCTGGACCAAACGGCGGGATCATCAAGGCATAAAATTGCTGATCACTGAATAATGCTCCGCTATGGCACGCGCTGCAACCAGCCTTGCCATAAAATAATGTCATGCCAAACCTTTGCTGAGGACTAAGCGCATTGTGGTCTCCGCGAAGATAATCGTCAAATGGCGCATCGTCTGAGCGGAACTCCAGACCGATAAATGCCGCCAATGCCTGTGCGATATGGACAATACTGACCTGTTCTGGCGCGTTAATATCGTCAAAACTCGCCATAAACATCTCGGCATATTCGGGAATAGTCCGCACGCGCTTTGCGACAATCGGCCAAACAGCATCAATACGGTCATGGGCAGCACCCGCGATTTCGTTTTCTTTCGGATTCCCTGCCATTTCAAACTGTGCTGTTAGCGGAAACAGCGCTTGAGCAGCCAATATGGTCTCTAATCCATCTGGCAACCACTCTTCAGCTGGACTGTTAAAGCCATTATGAAAATCGTCACTGATGGATAGTCGCCCATCGTGAAACATGACGTGAATTTGTTTCGCGCCAAGATTCCACAGCCCCTGAGCATTACGCGGCACACGTTTTTTGATGCGGCTATCGCCACTGCCAGCAGAACGCGCTGTGCCAACGCCCACACCGCCTTCTCCGATTCCCAAGGACAAGCCGTCACTACTGCCAAAACGCGGATGATGACATGTTCCACAAGAAATATTCCGATTGCCAGACAGAATCTTATCAAAAAACAATAATTGGCCAATTTTAGCCTGCTCTGTGTCAAAAGAATGATAGTCGCTATCGGTTAAAGGATTCGGTAAAGTAACCTCAGTGGCAAATACGTTAGAGACCATACCAAAACTCAGGATAAGGATGAGAATATGCGACAACTTTTGTCTGTTATTGCCGTGGTATTCTGGCCAGATTTTGCGCTGGCAGAAATCGAGCAGGCGCGAGACCTGATGGAGCAGAACCATTTCGAGGAAGCCTATCAAGCCTTGTGGCCTGCGGCGCGTTCGGGCAATGCCGATGCTGAGGAGCTTATTGGTGTCATGTATGCTTTGGGCTTGGGAGTCGAAAAAGACCCTGTTCGGGCATTCGATTGGTATTTGCGTTCGGCAATGAAAGGCCACCCTGGCGCGCAATCGGGAGTCGGCTGGTACTATGAAGTCGGCTTGGGGATGCCCGCACCAGACTTGGTTCGCGCCTATATGTGGTATGTCCTCTCGGCTATCGGCGGTGATCCCGATGCAGCGATTAGCCAAGAAGAGGTCATCAAAAAAATGACCGATGCGGAAATTGAAAAAGCGCATGAGTTAATAGATGATTACCGTGTCTGGATGTATCCTTTTCGATAAAAAATTGGGCGGCAAGTTTACCTTTGCCGCCCAATTCATCGTTATAAAGTCTGAATCTCAATCAGACGATTAGTTGATATCCGCTGTACGCGCTGCACCAATATCAGCCTCAGCTTCTGCTACAGCTTTGGTTAAGGCATTAAAGCTGGCCTCGCCACCATCAATATTTTCCTTGAACCAGTCATAGACAGGTGCTGCTGCTTCACGGAAAGCCGCTTTTTCAGCAGGAGATGGAACATACAGATCACCACCACCAGCGACGAAATCGGCATAGGCTTGAATGGATTTACGTTTTGGTGACGCAAAAGTCGCCTGTTGCAGCTGATAGAAACCATCAACCACTACCTGGCGCATATCTTCGGGTAACGACAGAAACTTGTTATTCGACATCCACCACAGCGCGCCCATATAGGCATGACCATCCAGCGTAACATACTGTAGACCAGCATCAGGGAACTTCATGCCCATAATATCGGTAATGCCATTTTTCGAGCCTTCCACCACGCCAGTTTGAAAGCTGGTGAACAATTCAGGCCACGGAATAGGCGTCGGTGATGCACCCAAGGCGCGTACCAGTTCTTGCGGTAAATCTGCCACCACGGTACGAATTTTCAAGCCTTCCATATCAGCAGGCTTTTGTATTCGGCGTTTGGTATTGGCAAAATTCCGCCAGCCGCCTGTGTTCCCAATGGTCATCAAGCGGATCGTATCGCCAGAGTCGCTCAAGGCCATATCGCGAATTGTGCGCGTAAAATCGCCAGACAGCACATGTTCTGCCACGCGGTCATCCGCCATCAAATACGGTAAATCCAGCACCTGTACATAGGGGAATATCCCTGCTGCACCGCCAGAGGTTGAGATATAGACATCAATCGAACCATCAGCAATGCCTTGCAAGCACTCCGTGCCTTTCGAGCAGAGCTGCGTTCCAATGAACAGCTCAACCTCTATTGCGCCGTTCGAGGCACTCTCGACGTAGTTTTTGAAGACCACCAGACCATCATAGTCCTCGTCATTTTCATTCGAGTTCGCTGTAGCACGGATAGTATAATCCGCGGCATAGGCTGCAACCGAACTCACCGCCAATAGACTGGCCAGAATGGTAGATTGTAGTAGATTTTTGAACATTATGCTTCTCCTTTGATAGTTAATGATAAAATTCTTACTCAACAAAGCCCGTTAAACGCGGGATTGTCATGGAAATTGCTGGGAAGTATGTAATTAAGAAAATCACCACAACCTCAACAAAAATAAAAGGTAAAATTGCTTTAGCAATCGCTTCAACCTTTTCACCTGCAATTGACGAGGCCACAAATAGCACCAGTCCCATGGGCGGTGTTGCCAAGCCTACCGTCAAGTTTACACTCATAATAATCGCGAAATGGATCGGATCGACTCCAAGAGTCACGAAAATTGGCCCTAAAATCGGCCCTAAAATAATAATCGCAGGCCCTGCATCCAAAAACATCCCAACAATAAACAGCAGAACGTTAATCAGAAACAACAATAACAGAGGATTCTCGGTCAAGGATAGGATAAAATTTGCCAAAATCTCTGGTGCATGGCTGAGGCTCACAACGGTCTTGAAGGCCATGGCTGCACCCACCAACAAAAGTACCACCGCTGAGGTTAAGGCTGCACGACTTAAAATTCCAGACATGTCGCCCATCTTCAAGGTTCGCATGACAAAGAAACCAATGAACACAGAATAGGCCACCGCAACGGCTGCGGCTTCGGTAGGGGTGAACACCCCCATCAGAATGCCACCTAGGATAATCACTGGAGTCATCAATGGGAAAAAGGCTTTCAGGCTGGCTTGAC
>JAHDDM010000169.1 GCA_020629355.1 Rhodospirillaceae bacterium | reverse complement strand
TCACCATCATTGCCGATTTTGATGTCGATGGTGCATCTTCGGCAAGCTTGCTGTTTCGATACTTAGGTTTCTTCGGGATACGGCCTCTGGTGGAAGTACCAGAGCGCCTTACAGAAGGCTTCGGCCCCAACAAACGTATTCTCGATAGTATTGTCGCCAGAGGCAGTGACCTCGTGCTGTGCCTTGATTGCGGCACCGCCGCCGTAGAGCTTTTCACCGCCTATGCCAACGAATTACAAGTTATTATTGCCGATCATCACCAGCCTGAAGGTAACCTGCCGCCCGTATATGCGGTGGTCAACCCGATGTGCAGCCAAGAAGGTCAAGAAGCCTTTGGCGACTTGGCAGCAGTTGGCGTGGTCTTTATGTTGCTGGTGGCAACCAATAGCCACCTGAAAGGTCTAAAGCGGGATGTGCCAGATTTACGGAATTTCCTTGATGTTGTTGCCTTGGGCACAATCTGCGACGTAGTACCCATGCGCGGGATCAACCGTGCTTTCGTCCATCGTGGTCTTGAGCTGATCAACACCAAACCCAATGCGGGGATTGCAGCGTTGCTACAGACCTCTGGACTAAAAAATCAACGTGTGCGCCCCGAAGATATTGGCTTCAGTATCGGGCCAAAATTAAATGCAGGTTCAAGGCAGGGGTTTTCTAGTCTACCGTGGCAACTTTTGACCCAGGAAGACCCCGAACAGGCACGACAATTTGCCTTACATTTGGGGCGGCTGAACAATCAACGCAAACAGGATTCGGTGGCTCTATCCACCGCCGCTCAAGATGTTATGCAACAACGAGACGGCTTTGTCCTGGCCAGTGCTGATCATTGGCCTTTAGGGATATTAGGGATTCTTGCTGGCAGAATTAGCCGTAGGCTGCACAAGCCCTGCTTCATCATCAGCTATGATCAAAACGGTGAAGGCTCTGGCTCGGCACGTTCGGTTGCGGGTATTGACCTCGGGGCATTATTACAACAGGCCACCAACAAAGGACTGTTATTGCGCGGTGGCGGTCATGCCATGGCAGGAGGTTTCGGCATTCAAAAAAATAACGAAGCCGCCTTTATGGATTTTCTGGATACAGGCATTGCAGCTTTACAACACGAAACGCCTTCGGTGATCATTGATGCCAAATTTTCCCTAAAGGACTGCACCCTGAACCTTTTGCACGAATTGCAACGGCTTGAGCCTTTCGGTGACGGCAACCCTGAACCTTTACTGCATCTGAGCAACGTTCGATTACGCAATGTCGCGCTGATGGGAACAGAACATCTACGGGCTGAAATACTCGATGATCACTATAGGACACTATCGGCGGTTCTGTTTAATGAAGCGCAATCGCCACTGGGGAAATTCCTCCAGCAGCATCAAAACGAAATGGACTTGCTGATACGCCTGAAGCCAGACTTCCGCAACCCACGGAAAGTCACCGCCCATATCGAAGATGCTATAGCCTTTGTATCCGCGAGTGCAACACCCGTCGCCAAAAGGCGACTTTGAAAATCAGGCTTAAAACCACAACAATGGTTGGCGCGGGAGCACTGTCCAGAAAATAGCTGAGATACACCCCTGCCAACGCCGAAAATACCGTGACCGTGACCGCTATCTGCATCATCGGCACAAAGCGTTTGGTGCACAGAAATGCTGTTGCCCCAGGTGCAATCAACAGCGCGATTGCCATGATAATCCCCGCTGCCTTGAGGGTAGCGACAATACTTAAAGACAGCATAATCAGCAAAGCATAATGCAAGACACGCGTGGCAAGGCCGCTTACTTTGGCTTGAGCTGGATCGAAACTCAGCAGCAATAAATCACGCCATTTTATACTGATAAAACCCATCACGATACTAGCGATAGCAGCACTTTGCCACAGATCAGCCTTTGTAACCGCCATGATATTGCCAAACAGAATATGATCAAGATGGACATCACTATCGACCTTGACATACAGCACCATACCAAGCGCAAACATCCCAGAGAACACCACCCCCATCACGGTATCGTATTTAACCCGACAACGATCAGCAATCGTACCAATCAGACCAGAGCACACCAGTCCCGCACCAAACGCGCCGATAATAAGCGGTATTTGCGTGACATAGGCAATGATAATACCTGGCAATACGGCATGAGAAATGGCATCTCCCATCAGAGACCAACCACGCAGAACCAGAAAACAGGACAGTAAAGCCGTAGGAATGGCAACAATCACGGCAATAAGTAGCGCATTTTGCATAAATACCCACTGCAAAGGCTCGAAAAGAATACTCATTACGCCTTTACCTTGCCAAAAAGGCCGTATTTGGGCGAAAACAGAAAGGCCACAGCAAAAAATCCACATTGCAACAAGACAATAATCCCGCCCGTTGCACCATCAAGGAAATAACTCAGATACGCACCAAAGAAACCACAGAACGCCCCGATAGAGACACTCACCATCAACAGGCGTGAAAATCGATCACATAATAGATATGCCGTTGCCCCTGGTGTGACAACCATGGCAATGACCAGAAATGCTCCAACAGTCTGCATGGCAGCAATGCTACAGGCCGCAAGCAGCGTAAAAAACACCACCTTCAGCAGACCAGGGTTCAGTCCCACCGAACGGGCGTGGTTTTCATCGAAGAAGCTCAGCAGAATATCCTGCCATTTGAGAATCAATACCAAGGCCGATACCGCAACAATGATCAGCAGTTGCAGTTTGTCCCCAGGCGTAATCGCAAGAATGTTGCCCATCATAATCGTGGTGACATCAATCGATAGCGGATATAGCGAGATTAAGAATAGCCCGAAAGCAAAGAAGCTGGTGTAGATCATGCCGATAATCGCATCTTCTTTCAGACCGCTTTCGCGGTGTAAAAACAGCATACTCAAGGCTGCCAGCCCACCAGCAAAAAACGCACCTAATGAAAACGGCAATCCTAAGATAGCCGCACCTGCAACACCAGGGACAATGGCATGGCTGAGTGCATCCCCAATCAAAGACCAGCCCTTCAGCATCAAAAAAGCCGATAGAAAGGCACAGACACCCGCCACCAATGCGCTAATCAAAATCGCATCGGACATGTAGCTGTAACTGAAGGGCTCAAGCATAAATAGCCCTTATTGTTCACGACAGACAAGCCAAATGGCTTGTCGTCTCCACAGGGGCACGGCTGCGCCGTGGCGGGCGGTCGCCCTTGCCAAAAAACCTTCGGTGTTTTGGTTGGTGC
>JAHDDM010000168.1 GCA_020629355.1 Rhodospirillaceae bacterium | reverse complement strand
GTCTTGCCCTGAGGTATCGGGCGCAATCTCTTTCAGCTGTCGTGCAAGGTCTTCCAGCGCGGTTTGGGTATTGCCACGAGCCTGAGCGTAGCTTTTCTTAGGCTCTACAAAGGTCTGATAGTACGCTATGGCGTGATCCAGCAGGCGATTGATCCAGTCGTCTGCCTCATCAAGGTTTGCATCATAACGTTTTAAGAAACCCCAAAGCTGGTCTTTAGACGCGCTGTTGCTGGCGGCAACCAGATTCAAGATCATTGAGAAACTAGGCGCATCACTCATTTGTGGCGGTTGCGATTCATGGATCATATAGGCAGGATTTTCCAGCAAAGCAGGGAGTTCTGTGCTTTGCGTTTTTTTCAGATGTTGGGCATATTCATCGGTGGTTTTCGGGATAATGTCGAAATACAGCCTCTTGGCAGTTTTCGGCTTTTGATACATGAACAGAGACAGGGCCTCTGGTGGGCCAAATTGCAACCATTCGTCAATCGTTAGGCCGTTACCCTTTGATTTTGAAATTTTTTGTCCATCTTGATCAAGGAAATGCTCGTAGCTAAAACCGAGTGGCGGAGTGCCCCCTAGAGCCTGAACAATCTTGCGCGAGGCTTTCACGGAATCGATGAGGTCTTTGCCAGACATTTCGTAATCCACCCCCAAAGCATACCAGCGCATTGCCCAGTCAGGCTTCCATTGTAATTTACAAAGCCCAGCCGTGACCTTAGTGGTGACTTCTTTGCCATCTTCGCGTTTGTAGGTGATGGTGCCAGCAGAGGCATCTGTCGCAATGGTGGGTACTTGCAGGACATGGCCTGTTTCGGGGCATATCGGCAAGAAGGGCGAATAGGTGGCGCGGCGTTCCTCGCGCAAGGTGGGCAGCATGATTTTCATTACCTGTTCATAACGCGCCAAGAGTCGTAGCAGGGCGGCATCAAAACGTCCTGAACGGTAGACCGCGCTTGAGCTGAAAAATTCGTATTCAAAACCAAAACCATCCAGAAACCGTTGCAGCATGGCATTGTTATAGTCGCCGAAACTAGCCTGTTCGCCAAAGGGATCAGGGACTTTGGTCAGGGGGTAATTCAGATACTGTTGCAACAGATCACGCTTGGGAACATTATCGGGGACTTTGCGCATTCCATCCAGATCATCCGAAAAGACAATCAATCGGGTTGGATGATCGGACATGAGACTAAAGGCGTGGCGTACCATGCTGGTGCGCATAACCTCGCCAAAAGTGCCGATATGCGGCAAGCCAGAAGGTCCATAGCCCGTTTGAAAAATAATCGGCTGATCAGTGGGACGCGGATTGGCCGCGAGCCGTGCGAGTATCTGCTTGGCTTCTTGACAGGGCCATGCTTTGGCATTTTGCGCCATTTCTGCAATCTTTGCAATCTCTGGTGACCACGAGCTATTCATGTGCTACATCCTTGTCTTATTCATTTATCAGCTTTCCATAACACTTGGAGCAGTCTAATCCAACAGCCAAACGAAAACATTATGCTACCAAGCCTGAGTTATGTACTGGAGGTGCAGGGTGTCTTGTGGTGTCTTGATTCAGACGGGGTACTAGAGCCTTTTGACGATGCAGAAGAGGGTGTGTTTTTAAGCCTGTATCCAGAGGTGATTGCCAGGCAGTATGGTCTTGCGCGGGAGCGGTTGATTGATTTTGCCGAGCTATGGACTTTTGTTTTTCCCATCGAACCTGTGCCACGCACTGTTTCGGCATTAGCGCGGATATTACAGCAGGATTGCGATAATGAAGCCTCGCCGCAAGCTCAAATTTCTCTGTTGCCGCAAATTGTGGCACATATTTTTGCAGCGACTACAGGGTTGCGTGAAGAGACGACTTTCTGTGCTTTGGCGGCTTTCATGCACCAAGCCCATTGGGTTTTTGCGCCAGCCCTCTGTGCGAATTTGGGGCTGGACGAGGCGGATATTTTGGCCTTTGGAGGCGATCAAAAGGCCTTGCGGATTCTTGAGCAGTTACCGAAATGGCAAGATGAGCCGATGGGACGGGGCGACTTGGGACGCAGTATCAGTGAAGATGAAGCCGTGCGGATGTTGACCGCGCAACTGCCAGAAAGTCCAGAATTGCGGCCATCACAAATTGCTTATACCAAGGCGGTGCAGAAGATGTTCTCATCTGCAAGCAACAGGCCGCGATCGGATGAGGCCGCGCATATCCACCTGCTTCAGGCTGGTACGGGGATTGGCAAGACGCTGGCCTATTTGGCTTCAGCGCGCTTATGGGCAGAGCGCAACGACGAGCCTGTCTGGATCAGCACATTTTCGCGGCATTTGCAGGATCAGATTGCCACTGAGGTCAAGCGTATTGCGCCTGCCGATGATGTGGTGATCCGCAAGGGGCGAGAGAATTATCTCTGTCTGTTGAACTATGATGAAATGATCGCGGGCAGTATGGCTTGGGATGCCGAACAGCGCATTATCTTGGGTTTAATCGCGCGTTGGATGCTGGCAAGTGGCGAGGGCATTCTGGTCGGGGCAGATTTTCCGCTTTGGCTTGAGGAACGTGCGGATTCTCGTCTGTTGAGTGCTTTGCGCCTGAAACAGGGCGAGTGTATCTATAGTGCCTGTCCTTTTTATGAACGTTGTTACATCGAAAAGGCCAGATACCGTAGCCGTAAAGCCAAGGTGATTATAGCCAACCACGCCTTGACCTTGCGCCAGGCAATACAGGGGTACTTACCTTACAGCCGCTTGATCATCGACGAGGCGCACCAGCTTTTCGATGCCACTGATAGCGCGACACGTTTGCGGCTTGGGCTGTACGAGGCGTTGGAATTGCGGCGTTGGCTGCTTGGGGCAGGGCGAAGTGCACGGCGCCGCGCGCGCCGTGGTCTCAGCCACCGCCTGTCTTCTTTGTCGCTATCGGAAAAGGCCACGGATTCTCTGCAAAAGGTTTTACTGGCGACGCAAGTCTTTGGTGAACCAGAGGGCTGCCATGAGCGGATTTTAGAAAATGTTCCTATTGGCGTTTTAGAGGAATTCTTCCGCGCGATTGTCACCGAAATGAACGCGGCAGAAAAGAGCGATAATCCGTTAGGCTTTGCCCTTGAAGCTCCGTTGATGGATGGAGAAGATACGCCTTTGAAACAACAGGCAGAAAATCTACATCAACAGATAGAGCGTCTGTATCAGGCCATGATTGCGCTTATCAGAGCCTTGCAGGCCATGTTGGATGAAGTTGGCGACACCGAGATCACCGAGCATGGTCAGATTGTTGCGCTGTTGCACAGTCTTGAGGAATATCCCTTGCA
>JAHDDM010000167.1 GCA_020629355.1 Rhodospirillaceae bacterium | reverse complement strand
GCTGGAATCAGAGGGGGATATAGTTGCCTCAGCACGGCAAATTTTCATACAATCTGGCGCGAGTCATGCCATGCCGCCCGCGAACCTGACCTATATGGAAGATTCCGAACGTGCCTTGATCCGCCTGTGGTACATACGAGCAACCAATGGTTAAAATGCTGATGACCCCGCGCGGATTGCGCAAGGTGCTGCTTTGGCTAATCCCTATCGCGGCTACTGTCGCTCTTGTGACATGGGGTATTGGACTGTATTACGCACTGTTTGCCTCGCCAGCAGACTATCAACAGGGCGATAGTGTGCGGATTATGTATATTCATGTTCCTGCGGCTTATATCGCGCTGATGGCCTATAGCGGCCTTGCGGTTTTTAGCCTGATTTTCCTAATCTGGAAATTCCCCATTGCGCAAATTTGCGCTGAAAGTATCGCGCCCATCGGAGCCGTCTTTACCGTCATTTGCCTTGCTACTGGTTCATTATGGGGTAAGCCCATATGGGGGACATGGTGGGTTTGGGATGCCAGATTGACCTCGGTGCTGATTTTGCTGTTCCTGTATTTGGGCTATATTGCGCTGTTGGATGCTTTCCCCAACCGACAACAAGGCCAGAAATCCGCCGCTATAGTGGCGTTAATCGGTGCATTAAATTTGCCCATTATCAAATTTTCGGTGGAGTGGTGGAATACTCTACATCAACCCGCCAGTCTCCTGCGGATGGAAGGCACAGCACTCGCACCAGAAATTCTCACGCCGTTATTGTGGATGCTGGCGGCCTATACGGCTTTGTTTGTTACTCTGTGCGCACTGCGTGTTGATACCGCGTTAGGGCAAAAGTGATGTTACGTCTGATACGCTATATTCTGTGGGGCGGCGTGGCAGTTTTAAGTCTGTTTCTAGGCTATCAGCATTTCTTGGTACAACCAGACACACCAAAAGTAGTTGGCTTGAATGTCGCTAAACTCGCACCGCCTTTGCTAGACGTAGACTACACCAAGCGCGACTGGACAGTGGTAAACTTTTTTGCTTCTTGGTGTGTGCCGTGTCAAGCAGAACACCCCTTGCTGATGGAACTTTCTGAACAGAACACCATTATTGGCGTGGCGTGGAAAGACCATACTGAGACGCAAACTTTGAAATGGCTGGTGGTGATGGGCAGTCCATTTGAAACCGTGATCCATGACCCTATGGGCATACAAGGTAGGCTTTGGCGCATCGAAGGGATTCCCGCGACTTTCCTTGTCGATAATAAAGGCCAGATTCGTTACCGCCGTATTGGGCCTTTGTTGCAACAGCATTTGGAACAGCTACAGACAATCATGCAATCTTCATAGGCTACGAGGAGAGAAAACATGAACGACAGTAATCTTGGCGAATTTGCCAGTGAGGGGGACTTGGCCTTTACCCAAAAAAGCCTGTACGGGATCAATGCTGAACCGATGTATTCTGGTGCGTTAAGTTTTTTGCGCCGTGTCTATCGCCGTGACCTCTCAGGGGTGGATATTGCAGTAAGTGGTATCCCTTATGATCTTGCCACCAGTGGCCGCTCTGGCACACGCCTAGGGCCGCAAGCCATACGCCGCGCATCGGTCAATCTTGCTTGGGGTGCGCATTATCCAAGCGGTATTGATGTTTTTGCCAAGCAGGCCATTATTGATTATGGTGACTTGGTCTTTGATCCAGGATTTCCAGAACGTATCCCAGCAGCTATTGAAGCCCACGCCCAAAAGATACTCGATCATGGTGTCTCGATGTTGACCCTTGGCGGGGATCACTTTATCAGCTATCCATTATTGCGCGCTCATGCTCAAAAATACGGGCCTTTGGCATTGATACAGTTCGATGCCCATTCTGATACATGGGCGGTGGACAATAAACCCATTGATCACGGCTCGATGTTCTATCAGGCAGTACGAGAGGGCATTATTCTTCCTGAAAAATCTGTGCAGATAGGGATTCGCACCCACAATCCTGACCCGCTTGGAATTCATGTTATCGGGGCGCATCACGTCCATAGTCAAACACCCCAAGAGACCGCCAGCCTCATCCGCGATATTGTTGGTGATCATCCCGCGTATCTCAGTTTTGATATTGATTGCCTTGATCCTGCTTTTGCACCAGGTACGGGGACACCCGTTTGTGGCGGATTATCCACGGCACAGGCACAGATGATTATGCGCGATCTTTACGATGTGCACTTCGTCGGCATGGATATTGTCGAGGTCTCGCCGCCCTTTGATCATAGCGACATTACCGCGCTGGCGGCGGGTCATATTGCTTTTGAGTATCTGGCCTTGCTGGCAGCAAAAAAATCCTAGTACATATGGAATACGTACTAATCCTCAAATTCGATACGGGGCAGGGTGACGGTGAAGGTGCTGCCCTGTCCGATTGCAGAAGTAATATCAAGTGCGCCACGGTGATTCAGAACGATATGTTTGACAATCGCCAACCCTAACCCTGTGCCACCAGACTCACGCGAGCGATTGCGATCAACCCGATAAAAGCGCGTGGTCAAGTGTGGAAGATGTTGTTCCGCAATACCTTCGCCTTGGTCCGTAACGCTAAAACGTATGACCTCTGTGCTGTCAAAAAGACGGGCTTGATCGGTATTTAATGCCGATACTGGCAAGGTTTCTAGCTGAACCGAAATTTCGCTGTTTGCTTTGCCGTACTTTAGGGCATTATCGAGCAGATTCTGTACCACTTGTGCCAGATGTATCGCATTGCCCAACACTACGCTCTTTTGAGTACACAGCTTGAGTGTAATCGGGCGGTCTTTTGCCTGCTCTTGTAGGGCAGTAACTTCTTGAGCCACCACTGCTGAAAAATCAATCAGGCTATCGAGTGCCTGCTGTTCGGTTTCATCAAGGCTGGCAAGGGTCAAAAGATCATCAATCAAATGCGCCATGCGTGTTGTTTGCTGCTGCATAATCTGCATTGCTGATTTTTTACCTTCGGCGCTGATGGTATTGTCGTTCAAGGTCTCAAGAAAGCCTTGAATGCTGGTTAAGGGGGTGCGTAATTCATGACTCACATTAGCGACAAAGTCTACTCCGCGCTCTGCTGCCCAACGTGCTTGGGTTTCGTCTGTTAAAATCATCACGCCGCGTAATTTTCCTGTGTTTTCAAAAGCATCCTGCAACAGGTTAATCTCCTGAGAAATTTCTGGCTGGCTTGGCATGGGCGACAGAGCCGCTGAGAAATATCGCACCGGAGTTCCCTCAAGGCGAATTTCTGAGCAATATCGTGTCTCGTTCTGATGGATCACAGCCGAAAGATGCTCTGGTAAGTTCGGATCAGGCAGAATATCCAAC
>JAHDDM010000166.1 GCA_020629355.1 Rhodospirillaceae bacterium | reverse complement strand
TTGCGCAATCGCTGGCGTAGACAGCAAACTGAACCTGCAATCCGCGAAGAGATTCAACCAAAGAATATTCTGATGGTGGGGCCTACAGGTTGTGGCAAGACAGAAATTTCGCGGCGACTGGCGAAATTGACGGGCGCGCCATTCCTGAAGGTTGAAGCCACCAAATTCACCGAGGTCGGCTATGTTGGTCGTGATGTTGAGCAGATTATCCGTGACCTTATCGAGATTGCCATTAAGCTTGAAACCGAACGTAGTGTTGAGCTGCACGAGGTTGAGATTGAACAGAAAATCGAAGAGCGTGTTTTGAATGCTCTGGTGGGGAAGGACGCAACCGAGGCCACCAGACAGTCTTTCCGCGCCCGCTTGCGCTCTGGCGAATTGGATGACCGTGAAATCAAGCTGGAGATCGAGGAAACCAAAGGCTTCAGCTTGCCACAGATGGATATTCCAGGGATGCCTGGCGCGCAGATGGGCATGATTGACCTAGGCGAGATGATGGGCAAGGCCATGGGGCAGAAGCCGAAGAAGCTCCGCAAAATGACCGTAGCAGAATCCCATCGTATCTTGTTTGACGAAGAAAAAAATGCGGTGCTGGATCAAGAACGCATTGTTGCAGCGGCGATAGAAAATACCGAACAGAATGGTATCGTGTTCCTTGACGAAATTGACAAGATTAGCGCACGGGAGAACAATCGTGGCGGCGAGGTTTCTCGTGAAGGCGTGCAGCGTGACCTCTTGCCTTTGATCGAGGGCACAACAGTGGCCACCAAGCATGGTTCGGTGAAAACAGACTATATTTTGTTTATTGCCTCTGGTGCATTTCACCAGTCAAAACCCGCCGACCTGCTGCCTGAACTGCAAGGCCGCCTGCCGATTAGAGTCTCGCTTGACCCATTGACCAGCGCGGACTTTGAACGGATATTGCAAGAGCCGGAAAATAGTCTGCTCAAGCAATATACCGCACTGCTTGCAGCCGAGGACTACGGCCTATCCTTCGATGATCAAGCCGTGGCACGACTGGCAGTATTGGCGAGCGAAATCAACAACAAAGTCGAGAATATCGGCGCAAGACGACTGCATACCTTGATGGAAACCCTGTTGGAAGACATCAGTTTCTCAGCCTCTGAAGAATCAGGAACAGAAACAATAATCGATGCAGCCTTCGTTGATGAAAAACTGAAAGACCTCGCGGAAACCACAGACCTGTCGAAATTTATTCTTTAGGCAGATTTTCGCGTTTTTACTGCTGGAACAAGCTCTAGTCTTTCGGCAATATCAAGTATCAAACCAGCACGATTCATCGTGTAAAAATGCAGATGATCAACCCCAGCATGGATGAGGCGCGCACAAAGCCTTGTGCTTGTCTCGATACTCAGGGCATGATGATCGGTACAGTTGGCATATTGTGTCTGTAGCGATAAAGGTACGGCAATACCCGCCTTATCAGCAAACCGTGTCACAGCAGCAAAATCATGGATCGGCAAAATACCTGGGATAATCGTTTGGGTAATCCCGCTTTTTTGACAGCGATCCCGAAAACGCAAGAAAGTCTCCGCATCAAAAAAGAATTGCGTGATAGCACGATCAGCACCAGCATCAAATTTGCGTTTCAGCCAATCAATATCTGCTTCGGCGTGTAATGCCTCAGGATGGGTTTCAGGATAGGCCGCGACATGAATATCCAGCTGAGGATACTGCCGTAGAGTGCGGATCAATTCCAGTACATCATGAAAGCCATTCGGGAGTTTTTGAAACCCAGCTGTGCCTTGTCTGGCATCCCCGCGTAGAGCAACAATCTGGCGCAAGCCCTTTTGAATATAGGCCTCGATCAATGCCGTAGTTTCCTCGCGATTCGCACCAGCGCAAGTCACATGCGGTGCCAAATGCGCCAATCCGTGTAAAGCGCACAGAGTGCTTTCCTGGGCAGCATGGCTTTCACTGCCGCCAGCATTTTGAGTGACCGAGATAAAATCTGTCGGCAGAACAGCCAGCTCTTTGACGGTCTGTTGCAGTTGCGTTAAAGCCTGCGCCGATTTTACTGGAAAAAGTTCGAGTGAAATATTGATCATGATAGTCCCCGTGTTTTGTGTGATTGAAACAGTTGCGTGCAGCATAGCGGCGGGTTAATATAAATCAAATTCATAATAATCATGTTTAATATGAGAAAGTTTAACAATGCAGCTTGAATTCCGTCATTTGCGCGCAGTACGTGCGATTTCTGAGGCGGGAAGTCTCTCGTTGGCAGCAGAGCGTTTGCATATGACGCAATCGGCGCTGTCACATCAAGTGCGCGGCCTAGAGGAACAGGTTGGGATTGAATTGTTTGTTCGGCGTGTGCGTCCCTTGCGCTTGTCTTCTGCTGGCGAGCGGCTATTGGAATTGGCGGAACGGGTCTTGCCGATGGTGGAGGATTTTGTTGCACAGATGACAGATTGTCGCGCTGGAGAGGCTGGTCGTTTGTCGATTGCTATCGAGTGCCACGCCTGCTTTGAGTGGCTTTTTCCAGCACTAGAGCAGTTTCGACAGGTTTGGCCGAAGGTCGATATTGATATTCGCCCTGGTCTTGCCTTTGACGCGCTGGATGCACTGATGGACGAGCAGGTTGATGTTGTGATCAGCTCTGACCCCAAGGAAACGCCGGATATTTGTTTTGTGCCTTTATTCACCTATGCCCCGACTTTTGTCGCCGCATCGCAACATCCTTTGGCGGCAAAGCCCTATATCGAACCAGAGGACTTGCGCAATGAAACGCTGATTACCTATCCCGTTGAGAAATCCAGACTTGATGTGTTCAGCCAATTCCTCACACCAGCTCAGATAGAGCCGCATACAATTCGGCAGGTTGAGTTGACCTCGATGATTTTGCTTCTGGTGGCTTCAGGGCGCGGGGTTGCAGTATTGCCTGATTGGGTTTTGCAACAGGAAAATTTTGATTTAGCAACCCGACCTTTAACTGCAAAAGGCATCACACGCCAGCTATTTGCGGCCTGTCGAACAGCAGATGTTGCAAAAGATTTTCTGCAAGATTTCTTTGCTTTGGCCTCTAATGCTTCTTTGCATCAACCGAAGGATAGGCGATGAATTTTGGTTTAAGCGAAGAACAGGAACTGATTGTCTCGACTGTGCGGCAATTTGTTGAGAACGAGATTTACCCACACGAGGAACTTGTTGAACGGACGGGTGCAGTCCCGCCAGAGGTTGCGGAGGCCATTAAACAAAAAACCCTGGAATTAGGCTTTTATGCCTGTAATTTCCCTGAAGAGGTGGGCGGTGCAGGATTAAGCCACGTCGATTTTGCCCTCGTTGAGCGCGAATTGGGAC
>JAHDDM010000165.1 GCA_020629355.1 Rhodospirillaceae bacterium | reverse complement strand
CCGCCGCTATCATAAGATGCTCCGCAAACGGATGGAACACGAAGGCTATTAGGTTCTGTTGACAATCTATTGCTAACAGAACCTAGGCGTTCAGTCCCACTGAGAGATGGGATAGGCTATAGGTAATGTCGCTACATCAGACCTGATTAGGGCGCGTGATTGAGAGGCCACGGAGCAAGGTACGGATAGACCCGATGCTCAGGGTGTCCACTTGACGCTTGGCAGCAAGCTCGTGGATCGTCCTATCGCCACGCAAGGCCTCCAAGGCAATCGTTGCCTTAAAAGTATCACCCTATGGACTAATATAATTTGACGATACTATAATAGGACAGTCCTATATTTTAATGGTTCAAAATTTGGCTTAGGAATAGTTTTGTGCGTTCTGATTGTGGATTATTAAAGAACTCTTCGGGCTCGTTGGCTTCGATAATTTCGCCTTGATCCATGAAAATCACGCGGTCTGCCACCTTCCGCGCAAAGCCCATCTCGTGGGTTACGCACAGCATGGTCATGCCACTATCGGCCAAGCCAATCATCACGTCAAGAACTTCTGAGATCATTTCAGGGTCAAGAGCAGAAGTGGGCTCGTCAAAAAGCATCACGCGCGGATTCATGCACAATGAGCGCGCAATCGCCACCCGCTGCTGTTGGCCACCAGAAAGCTGCCCCGGATATTTCAATGCCTGTTCGGGGATTTTCACCCGCTCAAGATATTCCATTGCGATTTTCTCTGCTTCAGCCTTCGGGGTTTTGCGTACCCAAATTGGCGCGAGAGTACAGTTCTCCAGTACCGTCAAATGCGGGAACAGATTAAAGTGCTGAAACACCATGCCAACCTCGCTACGGATGGTGTCGATGTTTTTTAGGTCATTGGTCAATTCCGTACCATCAACAATAATATCACCCTGTTGATGTTCCTCAAGGCGGTTAATACAGCGAATCAAGGTCGATTTTCCTGAACCAGAAGGGCCACAGATGACAATCTTTTCACCACGTTCCACCTTGAGATTGATATTTTTCAAGACATGAAAAGTCCCGTACCATTTGTTCATGTCTAAAATTTGTATTGCGATTTCACTCATTGAGTTGCTCCTGAAGATAACCTCTAGCGTTTATGCCCTGTGTGCAGTTTGCGCTCGAGGTGCATCGAGTACCGCGACATGGCAAAACAACAGATAAAGAAAAAGACCGCGACAAACAGATACATTTCGCTCGAAAGCCCCGACCATTTATGATCAGAAAGTGCTGCCCGTCCAATACCGATGGGATCCAGCATCCCGATGATTGAAACCAGCGTGGTATCTTTGAACAGGCTAATAAAACTATTCACAATACCAGGGATCGAGATTTTTAATGCTTGAGGCAAAATAATCAAAAACATACTTTGCCAGTAACCTAAACCCATTGCGTCTGCGGCTTCTTGTTGGCCTTTCGGTATTGCTTGCAGGCCGCCGCGAATGACTTCAGCAAGATAGCCAGCAGAAAATAACGTCACCATGATCAGAACCCGTACCAGCAGATCAAAGCTTGTTCCGGGCGGGAAGAAATAAGTCAGCATTGTCGAGGCGATAAACAGCAGTGTGATTAAAGGCACGCCGCGAATAAATTCGATGAACGCCACGCAAATGCCAGAAATGAAAATCATGTCTGACCGTCGCCCCAAGGCCAGAACAATACCCAATGGTAACGAAAAAGTGATACCGGTAATCCCTACGAGCAGAGTAAGCATAATCCCGCCAAAGAGCTTGGTATCCACTGCCGGTAAAATGCTACTGCCTTCAAAGCCCGTCAACATCAGATAGGCAATGATGGGATACACCAAACTATAGCCAAACAACCACATCCGCTTAGGGACATTCTCGTAGACCAGGGGCAGAATCGCGATCAGCAGCAACAGACCAGACAGATCCACCCGCCAGCGTTCAGCAACGGGGTAGAAACCATAGACAAACTGGTTAAAACGCTCGGCAATCACTGCCCAACAGGCACCTGAACCAATCTCGCGACATTCCTTGCGCGAATTGCCCTCAAAAGCAGCATCCAGCAAGAACCAGCCGATGTACTCTTTCACCAAAACAAAAAGTAAAAGCATTGCCACCAGCGTCATCAGGCCATCACCCCAAGACTGGAACAGATTACGCCGTAACCAGCCTACCACGCCTGTGGTATTCGGTGGTGGCGGCAGAGATTCGCTCAAGGATGTTGCAACATAGGCTTTGGATTTTTCCATGATCAACGCTCGACCAATTTGATGTGGTTATTATACCAGTTCATAAACGCAGAAATCAGCAACGAGAACATCAGGTAAATTGATAGCACAATTAGCATCGTTTCCATTGACCGTCCGGTCTGGTTCATGGTGGTGCCACCAAAGGTGGCAAACATGTCTTGGTAGCCAATAGCAAGCGCCAGAGATGAATTCTTTGTAAGGTTCAGATATTGACTGGTTAGCGGTGGAATAATCACCCGCAAGGATTGCGGGATGATCACCAGTTGTAAAGTTCGGTTCGGGCGTAAACCCAAGGCATGGGCGGCTTCGGTTTGACCGTGGCTAACCGCCATAATCCCGCTACGGACAATTTCCGCGATAAAGGCCGCGGTATAGAGCGATAATGCCAGCCATAAAGCCAGAAATTCCGGCAATACATTCATCCCGCCTTTGAGGTTAAACTTCCCTGGCTTCGGATTATCAAAAGCGATAGGCTGCCCACTCAGGAAGTAGGCCAGCAGTGGCAGACCGATGATCAGCCCCACGCCAACCCAGAATACAGGATAAATCTTTCCGGTTTCGGCCTGCACCTTTTTGGCATAGCGGCGGAAAAGCCAAGTCAATACCAACGCCAGAATCAGCGCGAAGAAAATCAGGCCAGAGCCGTCTTCAAACAGGGGTTTCGGCATATACAGTCCGCGATTGCTCAGGAAGCTATCCATACCCAAATCCCAAGCCTGTTTTGGATGGGGCAGAGTATTCACCACCACACCGTAAATCAGCAGAATATGGATTAAAATCGGGACATTACGGACAAATTCTATATAGACCGTCGCAATCTGGCTGATCAAAAAATTCTTTGATAGCCGCATTACCCCGAAGGCAAAGCCGAGGATTGTCGCCACGATAATGCCAAAAAACGCCACCAGTGCAGTATTCAGCAAGCCAACCCACAGGGCGCGAAGATGAGTGTCCGTTGCCGTATAGGCAATGAGCGTCTGGTTAATGTCGTACCCAGCAGGGAAATTCAGGAAGGCAAAATTAAAATCCAGTCCCAAAAGCTCAAGATTGCGGGTGACCTGAATGCCAAAATAGGTCAAGGTGCCGAAAAGTCCCGCCAGAGCCAGTACCTGAAAAAGTACACTGCGCGCTTGCTTATTCCGCCATAAAGTTATCATGATAATCCGATGATCATTA
>JAHDDM010000164.1 GCA_020629355.1 Rhodospirillaceae bacterium | reverse complement strand
AGTCGGCAAAGTTCTGGTCTAAAGGAAGGATTGCACAATGGAAGAAAGACATACTCTTGTGGTGCTGGTGGATAATTTACCTGGTGTTCTCGCCCGTGTGGTGGGTTTATTCTCTGGCCGAGGCTACAATATCGAAAGCCTTACGGTCTCTTCGATCAGCGATAAGGACAATATTAGCCGAATCAATATCGTGACCTCTGGCACGCCGATGATCATTGCGCAAATCAAGGCGCAGCTTGCGCGGCTCGTGCCTGTACATGAAGTGCATGACTTGACCGCCGAAGGCCCAAGCGTCGAAAAAGAGCTGGCCTTGATCAAATTGGTGGCAGAGGGCGTATCCCGCCGCGAGTCTTTACGGATTGCGGATATTTTCAAAGCCAAGGTTGCCGATACCACTTCAAAATCTTTTGTGTTTCAGCTAGAAGGTTCGCAAGGGAAATTGAATGCTTTTATTGCTTTAATGAGCGATCTGGGGCAGATAGAGGTAGCGCGTTCAGGCGTGGTTGCGATTAGTCGTGGCGCGACCTTGAGCCTTTCCGAATAAATAAATGATAAACTAGGAGAAAACTATGCGGGTATATTACGATTCCGATGCAGATATTGGATTGATCAAGAGTAAAAAGATTGTCATCTTGGGTTATGGTTCTCAAGGCCACGCCCATGCGTTAAATTTGCGCGATTCTGGTGTCGAGAACATCACCATTGCTTTACGCGAAGGCTCCGCAACCCGTTCCAAAGCAGAAGAAGCAGGCTTTAACGTTCAGACTCCAGAAGAAGCCGCAAAAGACGCGGATCTGGTAATGATCCTTGCACCCGATGAATTACAGCCAAAGATTTATTACACTTCCTTGCACCAAAATCTCAAACAAGGTGCAGCGATTGCTTTCGCCCATGGTCTTGCGGTGCATTTCAGCCTTATCGAGCCCCGCGCTGATCTTGATGTTTTGATGGTTGCGCCGAAAGGTCCTGGTCATACCGTGCGCGGTGAATATCTTAAAGGCGGCGGTGTCCCCTGCCTATTGGCAGTACAGCAAGACGTTAGCGGCAATGCCCACGATCTTGGCCTGTCCTATGCTTCTGCTGTGGGCGGCGGGCGCTCTGGTATCATTGAAACCAGTTTCCGCGAAGAATGCGAAACCGATCTGTTTGGCGAACAAACCGTGCTGTGTGGTGGCCTCGTTGAGCTGATCCGTACTGGTTTTGAGGTCTTGACCGAAGCGGGATACTCGCCAGAAATGGCCTATTTTGAGTGTCTACACGAGGTCAAGCTTATCGTGGATCTGATTTACGAAGGCGGCATTGGCAATATGCTGTATTCTATCTCGAACACGGCAGAATATGGCAGCTACGTCTCTGGTCCGCGCTTGGTCACAGAAGAAACCAAAGCCGAAATGAAGCGGGTATTGGATGATATTCAAAGCGGTAAATTCGCCCGCGACTGGATGCTGGAAAACGACGCCTATCAAAGCTCGTTCAAAGCGCGCCGCCGTTTGGGTGCAGAACACCCCATCGAAGAAGTTGGTGGCAAATTGCGCGCCATGATGCCTTGGATTGCTTCGAATCGCTTGGTGGATAAAGAGAAAAATTAGTTGAATACCTGAATTTCCCGATCTTTTGCGCACCTATTGTCAAAACGCTATTCTCCGCTCCTCAAATACCTCAAAGTATGTTCCGGTGCTCGAATACGCGTTTTAACAATATTTGCATCAAAATCTTCAGAAATTCAGGCATTCATAAGTCTTTGCCACATAGGATAGTGGTCGCGCTTGCCACAACGCTTTCAGCGTTGTGGTTTAGTGCAGCCAAAAAAGACCGATGTTGCAAAGTCACGAAAGCAGTTAGCTTTCGTGAAAGCGAGCAAAGCGAAGCCGCCACCGAAGGTGGCGTACTCCCGTAGGCGACGGGATAACAGGCGTAGCCTATTCCGTCTGCCGTGAGGGACAATAAAAAAGTGTCCTTATGAACGATAAAGAAAAACAAACCCTCGCTCTTTTCCTCGCCTGTATCGGTGTGGTGATTTTTGCACTATCTCTGCCTGCAACACGATACTTGACGGCCTCATTGTCCTTTATGGATATTGGCCTGTCTCGTGGTCTCATTGCCGCAATCATCAGCGCATTTGCCCTGTTGATCACGCGCCAGCCCTTGCCAAGTCTCAGGCAATGTTTACTGTTGCTGTGTACCAGTAGCGGGGTTACTTTCGGATTTCCTATCTTAACTGCTTTGGGGATGGAAACCGTACCCGCCAGTCATGGCGCGGTGATTCTTGGTGGACTGTCCCTTGCCACCGCTGCTGCTGGTGCATTGTTCGCCCGCGAAAGACCTTCGATAGGCTTCTGGCTGGTCTCTCTGGCGGGTCTTGTCATTATCATTGCCTTCACGGTTACCCAACATGGCGGGCTGGAATTGGCCTTATATTGGGGTGATCTGGCTCTGCTCGGTGCAGTACTTTCTGCGGGTATCTGTTATGCGTTGGGCGGTTATCTGGCAAAAGAACTAGGCGGCTGGCAGGTCATCTGCTGGACGATGCTGCTTGCGAGTCCCGCAACGTTACTATGGGCAAGCTTTGCTCTCGATGGGCAGGCGTTCTACCAAATGGATACCACAAGTTGGGCCGTGCTGCTGTTCCTGAGTAGCATGTGTACCCTTGTGGCGTTTTTCTTCTGGTTCGGCGCAATGGCCATCGGCGGTATCGCACGAATTGCACAGATACAATATGCCCAACCCTTCTTGACAGCACTGTTCTCCATCTGGCTACTCAACGAGGCATTTGACCTCGTGACCATCATCTTCATGGTTGCGATTGTCGCTGTTATTGCGCTCAGCCGAAAAATGACGGTGCGGTAACCATTGATCATTTTGGTATTTTTAGTTTCTCCCGCTTCGTGTTATATTTGAAGCATGAGCAATTTTTTACTCCCAGCCCGCATTGTTACTGGCTTTAGCGCTTTGTGCGCTGATTTCAGCCTTGCAGCTGGCGTAATGACTGCTACAACGGCGACTACCGTTACTGCAACATATATTATTGCGTCTCTCTTACCAGAAAAACAAAAAAATCAATCAATCAATCGATACTTTGCAAAAGTCGCAAAAAATCTTGAGAAGAGCCTAAAACAAAACGTTCAAAAAAGCCAGAAGAGCAAAAACCTGCATTTGCCAACTGCTCTTCAAAAACGCGAAGAAAGCGTTCAGCAACTAACAGAGATGTTGAACGCTGTTTCTCTTTCACAGCAAGATTTTGTTTCTATATCTGCTCAAGACTCTCCAGCAGAGGCCAAGGCGGCTTGTTTAATTCAGGCTCTAGTCAACAGTTTGCCAGCCGAATATACCAATTCTGAGTGGATTGGGCTGTTTGAGGCTTGGCTGCAACCAGTGATTGAATCTATTTTTGAGGACGAGGCATTTTCTAC
>JAHDDM010000163.1 GCA_020629355.1 Rhodospirillaceae bacterium | reverse complement strand
ATACTGAAGCCGAAATACTCCATCGCAAGGCTCTTGATGTGATTCAACGTATATTAGGTGAGAATCATCCCTATACCGCTCAAAGCTATGATAATGTTGCCTCTAATTTGTTTAACCAGGGTAGATACGCCGAGGCTGAAGCAATGTACCATAAAGCTCTGGAGGTTCGCAAAAGCATACTGGGAGAAAACCATCCCGATACGGCTCAAAGCTATAACAATGCCGCGGGCAATCTCATGGCTCAGGGCAGATACGCTGAAGCCGTGTCACTACAGAAACGTGCTGTTGAAATTGTCCGCAAAATTTTGGGTGAAGATCACCCCCATACAAAACTTTACCAACGCAATTATCACTTTGTTCGCCGGAAGTTAACAAAACAGTAGCACAGACAGTGCTGTGCGGTAGACGCAAGTCATATCTCTATTCCACTTGCCTGCTTCAACACGGGGTTACACCACCATTACAGATCAATCGTTTACTATTGGATAGGCTATATTTACAGCAGGGCTTTATTCTGGCGTTTGCGTTTCGATGAGGATGGAATCGCCATTTCCTCCCGATATTTGGCAATTGTCCGGCGCGCCAGGCGAATCCCCTCGCCATGCAGAATTTCTGATAAGGCATCATCGGCGACAGGTTTTGCCGGGTCTTCTTCGGCAATCAGGGTCTTGATGCGGTAACGAATGGCCTCGGCAGAAAACCGTACATGCGGATTATTGCTTTCAATCGCAGTCTGGAACAGATATTTCAATTCAAACATTCCACGAGGTGTGCTGATATATTTGCCATTGGTTGCCCTGCTTACCGTACTCGGGTGCATCTCAATCTGGTCTGCCACCTGCTGCAACACCAAAGGCTCAAGCGCACTGACGCCGTGATCAAGAAAGCGGCTTTGATGGTTTATGACCGCTGTAGCCACTTTCAGAATCGTGACATTGCGTTGATTCAGGGCTTTCCGCAACCACTGGGCGTTCTGAAACTGCCTGGTGAGGTATTCTTTGTCGATGGTTTTACTCGCGCCCTCGACTGCCCGGGCATAATAGTGCCGATCCAAAAGCAGATTGGGGATATTGTCCTGATTCAACTCGACAATCCAGTCGTCTTCGTCACTACGATACACAAAAACATCCGGCACGATATGGGCATTCACCGCCAGGTCATGATCAGCAGCCGGCTTAGGATTCAGACGGCGGATATCCTGCACCATTTCGCGCAAAAGTTCTTCATCACAACGGCAGAGCTTCATCAATTTTGATATTTTTCCCTCGGCCAATAAGGGTAAATTGTGCAACAAAATCTGTATCTTGGGGTCAAGCCTGCCCAAGGACCGAAGTTGAATCTCCAAACATTCCGCCAGATTGCGCGCAAACAGACCTGAAGGCTCAAAGCCCTGCAAAGTCTCTAATAGTGCCAGCATATTATCCTGGTGCACCCCCATTTCTGTCGCCAAAGCCTGCAGATCACCAACAAACCAGCCGCTACCATCCAGATGCTCTGCAAGCTTCACGGCCAACAGGCGGTCTTTTGGGTCACGAAAAGCCACATCTATCTGGCGTTCGAGCAATTCCTGAAAACTGTTCTGATGCGCGGTACGCTCCTGCCACGGGGTTTGATCCTCATCATAGGCTCCGTCTGGACGCGCATTAATCAATCGGTCGCCATAGCCAATATCAAAGTCATTCTCGAAATTGCTGTCTACAGCTTCAGCTGCCACGGTATAGTTTTCGAGGTTTTCGCCTGCCGTTTCGGTTTCACCTGCCTGATTATCCTCGACATATTCCTGAAGCAGACCAGTACTGTCCGGTGCACCCGCGACATCATCCTCTTCGCCCTCTGAAGAACGTAACAACGGATTCTCAAGCAACTGTTCGGCAATGTACTCCTGCACCTCAAGACTATTGAGCTCAAGAACCTTAATGGCCTGCTGCATCGCCGGAGTCATGACCAGCTGTTGACTGGTCGAAAGATTCAGTTGCTGCTTAATCGCCATTGATCATTACAGTGTAAAGTGATCACCAAGATACACCCGGCGAACATCCTCGTCCTCAGCTATCTCGGCGGGCGTGCCCTCGCGAAGAATCTGCCCATCATGGACAATGTAGGCTCGCTGCACCATGGCTAACGTATCACGGACATTATGATCAGTGATGCAGACACCAATGCCTTCCGCGCACAGACTGCTGATCCGGCGGCGAATTTCGCCAATAGCCAAAGGATCAATACCCGCCAAGGGCTCATCCATCAAGACATAGCGTGGTCTTCCTGCCATTAAGCGGGCGATTTCCAGCTTACGCCGCTCTCCGCCAGAAAGTGACAGGGCTGGCGCATCAAAAATATGTTCAAGCCGAAACTGTTCCAGAAGCTCGCTCAATCGTGCCTGCCGTCTATCCGGCCTTGGCTCATAGACCTCAAGAACCGCAAGAATATTTTCTGAGACCGTCAAGCCGCGAAAAATCGACATTTCCTGTGGCAGATAGGCCAGCCCATGCTGTGCTCGCATATAGGTCGGCAGATTCGTGACATCAACACCATCAAGGACAATCTTGCCCGCATCGGGTTTGAGCAAACCTGCCAGCAAATAAAATGTCGAGGTTTTTCCTGCTCCATTCGGGCCCAACAGCCCCACGGCTTCACCGCGCTTAATCGCCAGGTGAAGACCATTGACCGCCAGCTTGTTATGATAGCTTTTGCGCAGGCCAAAAGCCTCTAAACGGTTATCCACCACGACCTTTGGCGCCAGAGAATCCGCCTGGACGGAATATTCAGTCTTGTGGGAATGCATCAACAGGATACCCTAACGATCTGTTCTGCGTGTTTCCTGTTCATGGCGGAGTTCCTCAACCATCAATCGAAGCTCTTCATACTCTTCACGGGTGACAAAGTCCATCTTGCGAAATTTCTGCTCTATTTTTTCCAGGACAAAAGCCCTGAGTTCTGCCTGCAGACCACGTCCAAGGCCAAGGGCAGAGTTTGCTGCAAAACCCAAGCCTTCCAAAACATTTTGAGGTGTGCGCATTATCCTGTTCTCTGCTATTGTTTCTGTGTATTTTACCAGTATTTTATCATGAAAACTGCTTAAGTATAGCGGCATTTCACGAAAGGCTCAAACGGATGATTGCTGATTTCGATCCTGTTGCCCTGTCATTAGGACCCTTGGCCATTCGCTGGTATGGCCTTGCCTATCTGGCTGGCTTTTTAAGCGCATGGTGGTGGGCAAAATATCTGATACGCCGTTTTGCCGCTGGTATCCATCAGGGCATCACCCCGAACATGATTGATGACTTCATGACTTACGCCATTCTTGGTGTCATCATCGGCGGGCGACTGGGACAGGTGGTTTTTTACCATCCCATATATTACCTGCAAAATCCCCTGGAAATCCTTATGGTCTGGCAGGGTGGCATGTCCTTTCACGGCGGTGTCTTAGGG
>JAHDDM010000162.1 GCA_020629355.1 Rhodospirillaceae bacterium | reverse complement strand
CATGTCTGCGGATTGACCAAAAATATCCACCGCCAAAATCGCTTTTGTACGCGGAGTGATCAATTGCTCGATGGTATTCGGATCGATGTTGAAGGTATCTGGCTCAATATCAGCAAAGACGGGAATGCCATTAAAGTGCAGTATTGCTGTTGCCGTCGCCGCCATTGTCCAAGGACTGGTGATCACTTCATCACCAGGTTCAATCCCAATAGCCCCTATGGCCGCAATCAAACCCGAAGTCCAAGAGTTGACCACCACCGCATGCTTAACCCCAAAATAATCGGCGGCCTGTGCCTCAAAAGCGCGGACTTCTTTTCCGCCCATGAAGGCCTCACCGCGTGCGCCAATATAGGCCGAAAGGACACCACTTCGGATAACGCGACTAGCCGCGTCTACCTCGTCTTCGCCAACACTCACGAACAGATCAAGTTCTGTGGGAATCACAGGCGCGCCGCCGTGCAATGCTAATTCTTCTGTCATGCTGAAACCTCTGAATAGGATGTTTGCGTTTGAGCGCATTGCCGAATTTGTTGGCAAACCCGTTGTGCCTGCAATGCGGTAAAGCCCGTACTGGACAGAGCCGCACCTTCAACAAGTGCCTGATAGATATTTTTGACCGCGCCTGCCATTGCCGCACGGCCACTTCCTTCTTCCACGGATACTTTGCCAAGCGAGCGGTAACCAGCAAAATGCGCATCATCAATCACTGTACGCTGAGACCAGACCATGCCGCCTGCTTCCATGTTTAAGACCCCGCGCTCCGTAATAAATTGCGCCTCAAAAAGGCTATAGTCCTGCGCATGACCAACATTCAGCGTCACTGGAATCCCGCCCTGTGTTTCCAATAAAGCTGGAATACTCGGATCATCTGGCCAAAAATCATAAACTTCTGCACCAGCAGCAATCAGCCGTAGCGTACCCAACAGATAATGCAGCAAGTCTACCATATGACAGCCATTGTTCAAAATACCCTTATTATAGGTACAGGAAACGCTACGGATTTTGCCCCATTTCTGCTGAGCAAATTCTTCCTTAAGGGCGCAAATATCAGGCGCCCAACGTCGGGTATGATTCACTGCAAAGGGAATACCTGCTGCTGCATACCGCTGAACCCATTCAGCCGCTTCCTCGGTGTTCTGGGTAATGGGTTTTTCACAAAACAGTAGACCAGGTTGCCAGCCGAATACCGTCTCCAAATGCAGCCCATGCAATACTGTTGGTGAGCATAGGCTAACGACATCTATGGATAAATCACCAACATCAAGTTCTTCTGGACAATCAGCCCCGAAAGGAATTTGCCATTGTTCTTGAAAAGCCTGTCTTTTTGCCACATCCGGATCGCAACAGGCAATCACATCAAAACCACCATGTTGCGTAAACGCGCCAGCATGTGTCAAAGGCTCATCAATACTGGTTTTCGTATCGAAACCACCAGCAATATTACCGCAACCAATAATAACGGTGTTGAACATCTGAATACTACCTTTTGACGCAATCTACGAGCAGATCATCAGATACTGGAACACCGCGCTTTGTGTCCTTCGCCACCGTTTTACCAATCACATCCTGCATGTGTTTCGGGGCGAGGCCGTATCCTGGACGAATACTTTTCACCGCATCTTCAGTGATCACCTCCCCTGCCTTCAGGTCCTGAACAAAATACAATGACCTGCGGAATTTCACATTCCCCTGCTCGCTGGACTTACGCCCATAGTCAATCTTGCCCATGGCTTGCCAAGCTGTTTTGGTATTGGTGCATAATGCTGCCAGTTCTCGCGGCTCAAGCGAAAAACTATCATCGGGGCCACCACCATCACGATTAAGCGTAACATGTTTCTCAATGATCGATGCGCCAAGTGCAATACTCGCAATGGCTGTTGTATTATCCAGCGTATGGTCTGACAGACCCGTAACCAAGTCAAAACGGGTAATCATATCAGACACAGTGCGCAAATTATAGTCTTCTGCTGGCGCGGGATAGCCGCTAACACAATGCAAAATAGCCAGCTCTGTACAGCCACCTTCGCGTGCTGCCGCGATGGCTTCTTGAATCTCTTCAGAATCCGCCATGCCCGTGGAAATGATCATGGGCTTGCCCGTGCTGGCAGCATATTTAATCAGGGGTAAGTCCACAGCCTCAAACGAAGCAATTTTATAGGCTGGCGCATTCAGGTCTTCGAGCAAATCAATCGCTGTGTGATCAAATGGCGAGCTAAACAGAGTGATCCCTAATTTATCAGCATACTCAAACAAAGGCTTATGCCATGCCCACGGCGTATGCGCCCATTCATAAAGATCGTACAGTGTCCGCCCTGCCCAAAGGCCGTCTTTGATGTGAAAGTCTGGCAGGTCACAGTTCAAGGTGATCGTATCAGGTCGGTAAGTTTGCATCTTGAGTGCATCCGCACCTGCCTTTTGCGCTTCGGCTATGATCCGAAATGCGGTTTCGATATCACCGTTATGATTGGCGGACATTTCGGCGATAATATAAGGCGGATAGTCTGAGCCTATTCTGCGCCCTGCAATGCTGATTTCACTGTTCATCGGATTTCTCCAGTTTCAGAAGGTATCGGTGTCCAAGATGGTCAAAGTAGGCGGGGAAACGGTTTGGGTCACAGACACGAATCAAATCAAACTGCTCTTGAAGGCTTTTGCGGGGATCAATCAAGCTGTCTTTCGGGGTTCTACGCGGATAATAGTTCGGTGTCACATCATCAGATTGAGACAATGGTTCTACTCTATCAAAATTATGCACCGCATAATCAATCAAATCAATCTCTGCCTTGAACAAAAGATCATTGATTTCCGCCCACAACGCATGCTTTGGAATAAGAATCCTTACTTTCTTCCATATTCGACCGCTATCGACTTGATCCTCAGCCTCCAGCAACGACAGTGTAATTTCTTCTGCACCCTGAAGAATTTCCCATATATGCGGACTCCAGCCACGGCCGCGAGGCAAGTCACTGGCATGCAGCACTAGAGAAGCACTATATTTGCTACGGTCTTCTTCGGTAATGATTTCAGCGCAAGCCACCAAAAAAAGAATATCGCCACCACGAAGATCGGTCTTTTTTCGAACCAGTTCAAGAGCATGTTGATCAGCATTTTCGGCCAGCCACTTTTCCAGATAAGCATTAACAGGGTGTAAAGCATCACTGCACAGGAATGAAATTTTCATCTTTGAACTCTTTGAATATGACTCACAACAATCTGCGCACCGCACCCATCAGTCACTTTGCCAGCACAATGGCTAAGTTTTTTTAAGACAGGTATATTGGCACTATTGCCACAGAAAATATCAGACAGCGTTGTGATCAAGCTGCTCACTCCTGTTTCAAGTGCTGCATTTGCCGCGCTTAAAGCCTCAGCTATGATACGTTGATTCTCAGCCAGCACCACTTGGATACTGGGCAAACCCAAAGCACAACGCTCCCAAGCCGTGCTGCCCGCTGCACCAATGGCGA
>JAHDDM010000161.1 GCA_020629355.1 Rhodospirillaceae bacterium | reverse complement strand
TGATCTTATGTGCCATGCCCATTGGGGTACTCGACAATAAAGGTTTCCAAACGATCCTGCCCAAGGCTCTCTTCGGCAATGCGGTGGAGTTTTGGCGCGTGGCTAATCCCCTCAAGGCAAAGATTCCCGATAGCAGACTGTGCATCACTGCCAAATAGACGATTGCCGCGAAACAGCATCAACCGATCAATCAGTTGCAGCTGGATTGCGCTAGTGGTTAAGGTTTCACCAGCCTCAAGTATGACACGGTTGATCCCGCTTTCTGCCAGATGCGCCAGCACCGCGCGGAGGTTCAGTTTATCTTGCTGTGCAGGTACAGGACAGACTTCAATACCAAATTCCTGTAGCTGTTCTGCTTTTGGGCTGTGGATACTGGCCTCCAAGCAATAGATGCGCAAGGGGTGTTTCCTCGCCTGTTGCACTAATGCCGAATCGATGGGAATGCGTAACATACTGTCGGCTATGGCGCGTAAGGGTAGGCGATGTTCAAGGCCAGATAAACGGCAGGTCAAGCGCGGATTATCCGCCAGTACCGTACCTATGCCACTCAGGAGACAGTCAAAAGAAGCCCGCATGGCCTGAGCGCGGTCTCGTGCGCGTGTCCCCGTGATCCACTGGCTTGCGCCATTTGCCAGAGCCATGCGTCCATCTTGGGTTGTCGCAACCTTGGCACAGACCAAAGGCCGTCCTGCAATACGCCGCATCATATAGCCTTGATTGAGAAACAATGCTTCGGTGTGACAAAGACCAATTTCTACCGTGATTCCAGCCTGTTGCAAGCGCGCAATCCCTGCACCATGGACTTCAGGATTCGGATCACCAAGAGCAATATGCACCTGAGCAACTCCTGCTGCAATCAGTGCCTCTACACAAGGCGGGGTTTGTCCGTGGTGACTGCAAGGCTCCAGTGTGACAAAGACCTCAGCATCTTTTGCCCAAGACCCTGCCTGTTGCAAAGCCATGTATTCGGCATGAGGCCGCCCGCCTGCTTGGGTATAGCCGCGCCCCACAATACGATTATTTTGGACAATAACACAGCCCACTGCGGGATTTTCAGCCGTATTGCCCAAACCACGCCGTGCCAAATTCAAGGCATGGTGCATATAGGTTTCAGCTGGGGTTGTCATTGTTATCGGTATCGCTGATAAAATCCACAAAGTCCTGTATTTCGCGGAAGTTTCGATACACCGAAGCGTAGCGGATATAGGCGACCTTATCGAGACTCTTCAAGGCGTCCATGGCCATTTGACCGATATTATCGACAGAAATTTCCTTATCTGAGGTGCTTTCGATACGCTTCACCAGCGCATTGATCACCAGTTCCAGCTTTTCTGACTCGATTTGACGTTTACGCAAGGCCAGATCAAAAGACCGCGCCAGCTTTTCACGATCAAAGGCCTCACGCGCGCCACCACGTTTGATGACCAGAATATCCCGAAGCTGGACCCGCTCAATGGTGGTGAAACGCGAGCCACAGCCATTACATTGTCGTCGTCTTCGGGTGCTTTGGCCTTCGCTGGAAGGCCGCGTATCACGCACCTGCGTATCATCGGACATGCAAAATGGACAGTGCATTGGATATTCCTTTTTCCCCTATTCTCAAACGAGATATTATGCGCTTTTGCGTCCAATTGGATCAGAATATAGCGGGTACTTGGCACACAAGCTATGCACCCGTTCCCGAACACTGGCTTCCACCGCGCCATTACCGTCTTCGCCATTTGTAACCAGACCATCCATGACCTCAACAGTCAATGCACCAATGAGACGGAAATCGTCTTCGGTCATGCCGCGCGTTGTACCTGCTGGTGAACCCAAACGAATACCTGAAGTCACCATGGGTTTTTGCGGATCATTCGGGACACCATTTTTATTACAGGTAATCGCGGCACGTTCCAAGGCGGCCTCGACAGCTTTACCCGTGAGGCTTTTCGGCTGTAAATCCACCAGCAGCAAATGGCTGTCTGTTCCGCCGCTGACAATATCCACCCCGCCAGCAATCAGAGCCTCGCCTAGAGCCTTGGCATTCTTGACGACTTGTGTACAATAATCACGGAATTCAGGCCGCAAAGCTTCAGCGAAACCTACGGCTTTACTGGTGATGCTGACCAGTAACGGCCCGCCTTGCAGACCAGGAAAAACCGCCGAATTGATTCTTTTGCCCATGGCAGCATCATTCGAGAGTATCAAACCACCACGCCCACAACGCAAGGTCTTGTGCGTTGTCGAGGTCACCACATCAGCATGTGGCAACGGGCTAGGATACACCCCGCCTGCTACCAAACCAGCGAAATGCGCCATATCCACCATGAAATACGCGCCAACCTCGTCTGCAATGGCACGAAAGGCGGCAAAGTCAATCTCGCGACTATAGGCTGAACCACCAGCAATGATGATTTTCGGCTGGTGCTTGCGTGCCAGTTCCGCGACATTCTCCATATCAATATAGCCGTTTGCATCAAGGCCATAACCCACAGGATTAAACCACTTTCCTGATTGATTCACCGGCGCGCCGTGAGTCAAATGCCCACCCGCATCCAAAGCCAAACCAAGGAATGTATCCCCCGGTTGCAGTAAAGCCATGAACACTGCCTGATTCGCATTCGCGCCTGAATGCGGCTGAACATTGGCAAAAGCACAATCAAAGAGCCTTTTCACCCGATCAATCGCTAGCTGCTCAATCTCGTCGACAAATTCACAGCCGCCATAATACCGCCTGTTGGGATAGCCCTCAGCATATTTATTCGTACTCACATTGGCAATGGCCTGCATCGAAGCCCACGAAACCAAATTTTCCGAAGCTATCAGCTCGATACCTTCAGATTGACGTTGCAGTTCGCGCTCAAGAGCAGCGTAAATCTCAGGGTCGCTATCGCGTAAATCTTGATGAAAAAAATCCTGGCTCATGGTTGGAATCCTTAATGATAGAGAATGTTTTTAAGAATCTATTAGTACAGCTTGTTGACCCGCGCAAGATGTCTGCCGCCTTCAAAAGGTTCGAGAAGAAAAGCCGCCACCGCATCCAAGGCCACCTGAGGCTCAAGAAGTCTGGCACCCAAAGCCAAAACATTGGCATCATTATGCTGCCGTGCCAGTTTGGCAGAGGCCACATCATGGCACAAAGCCGCCCGCAAATGCCGATGTCGATTCCCTGCAATGGCAATACCAATACCCGAACCGCAAACCAGAATCCCAAAGGTAATGTTCGGATTTTCTTGCATGGCAATCGCCAATTTATCGGCTTGATCAGGATAATCGCAACGGCTTTCAGCACTCTTCGTACCCAAATCCAGAAAAGCATGCTGCGGAAAAGCCTTAATGATCGCGACCTTCAGGTCATAACCCGCATGATCGGCACTGATGGCGATTCTTAACTGTTGAGACATAATTCCATTTGGCCTATTTGCATGTTTCAAAGCAAATATACTATAATCCATGCCATGTCGAATATTTTTGCCTTTGCCACTGATACCGTCTACGGACTTGGTGCATGCTGCAATGACCGCGAGGCCATTGATGCGC
>JAHDDM010000160.1 GCA_020629355.1 Rhodospirillaceae bacterium | reverse complement strand
AAGGGGGATAAGATGATGCGCCAAGAAAACAATGATGCGCGAAAGATAGGTAAATCGAGATGTCCATGTTATTCTGCTCTTTTCTCAGCCCATTGCCCACGGCAAAACTGAGCATACATGCCGTTCAGCGCAAAAAGCTGATCATGGCTTCCCTGCTCAACAATCGAGCCCTCATGCAGAACACAAATCATATCTGCATTTCTGATTGTCGATAATCGATGCGCCACAATCACCACAGTCACTGCTGCATCCAGTCCATCCATTGCCTGTTGCAATTTCTGCTCAGAATTGCTGTCCAAGGCAGATGTCGCCTCGTCCATCAAAATAATCGGTGCGCGCTTCATCAAAGCACGCGCAAAAGCTATTCTTTGCCGTTGCCCACCAGAAAGCCTGACACCATTTTCACCAATCATGGTCTCAAGCCCTTCAGGTAGACCTGCGACAAATTCCGTTAAACCCACCTGCTCCAAAGCCTTGGCTATCTCAGCATCCGTCGCATCAGGATAGGTATAACATAGATTTTCTCGCAAGCTGAGGTTAAAGAGCTCTACCTCCTGACTGACATACGCAATATTCTGATGCAAACTCGCCAACGTTACCGTGCGCAAGTCCTGATCATCAATCAATACCTGACCTCGCACCGGATCAATAAAACGCGGTAACATACTTAAAGCCGTTGATTTTCCTGATCCGCTTAAACCCACCAACGCACAACGACTACCACCAGCAATATCAAGGTTTACACCACGCAAGACAGCAGCCTCGTCACTATAGCCAAAGTGAACATCACGGAAACGAATCTGCCCCGAACGTACCTGCAAATGCACCGCACTATCCGCATCGCGAATCTTAGCCTCACGATCCAACAGGGTAAACGTACTCTCCATCCCTGCCAAACCCGCCTGAACAATACTGTTAATCTTGGTCAAAACCCGAATCGGTGCAAAAATACCAACCAAGGCAATCATAAAACTCGTGAAACTGCCCACGCTCATCTCACCCTGCTGCACCAAATAACCACCAAAGATAATCGAGAAACCAAAACACACCGACTTCAATATCTCATTCATCGGGGTCAAAAGCTGCTCGTAGCAAATCATCTTCACCATAAATTTTTGCATTTTATTAAAAACAGCACCAGCACGAACCGATTCATCATCATAACGTCCAGCAATTTTAATCTGGCGCACAGAGGCTAAAGACTGATCCAACACCGCCGTCAATCGTCCAGCTTCATCTTGGGTACGCCTTGCAATCTCGCGCATGCGATGACCAATCCAGAATACTGGATAAAAGAAAAGCGGAATAATCACCAAGACAATGCCTGCCAGCATCGGACTGTGATACACAAGCACGCCAAGCATCCCAAGCGCGCTTAGAGTCTCTTTCGGCAAAGAAGTGAAAAACTTTACTGTTCCTTCACGGACAAAACGAACATCAGTCAAAAATCGCCCAACCTGAGGCGATTCGCCGTATTGATGAAAAAAGGCCATATCAAGCCTAAGTAGCTTTGCAAATATATCCTGCTGTAAACCCACCACTACCCGTTCCGCTGCATAACCTATCAATACAGCTTGGGCATAGCTCGCCACCCCACGCGCAAGACTCACCAGCAAAAAGACCAGCGGGATTAGCCACAAAGCCCGCTTATCGCCTGCAATAAGCACCTGATCAATAGCAGGTTGAAAAAGATACGCCTGTACCGCAGAAGCGCCGCCAGCCAGCATTGCACAGGGAATGGCTGCAAATATGTGTAGTCGATAAGGCTTGGCATAGTCACGCCAAAGTCTTTTGAACATGCCAAAAGATTGTTTGAACGTGAAGCTCTTGCTAGAATGAGAAGACATAGGGCTGGAGTCTGTTGATTTGTCCTCCTTGATACTGGTTTCAGCACGACAGGCAAAGCCTGAAACTTTGAGAAAACGAATGAATACCCATCAAAATCCTAATAAAATAGGTAAAAAACAAAATATATCCGAGTTAATGGCAACAGGCCAAGGGCTTTCTGGTTTCACATGGCCAGAAAACTGTGGCGACTTTGACATGCATATCACCGAGGATGGAACCTGGTACTATCGCAACAGTCCTATTGGACGTAAAAATCTGGTTCAACTGTTTGCAACTGTCTTGCAACGCGATAAAGAAGGCCAATACTGGCTGGTCACACCTGCTGAACGTGGGCTGGTACAGGTGGATGATGTGCCGTTTGTTATCGTTGAAATGCAGGCAAAATCTGGCGATCATGGTGAAGAGCTGCATATGCGCACCAATCTTGACCATTGGATTAGGGTTGATGATGATCATCCGTTATCTGTCCGCAAAGCACCGCATTCTGATGAAGACCGTCCCTATGTCCATATTCGAGATGGTCTTGATGCCTTGGTTAATCGCGCTACCTATTATAGTCTGGTGGAAATGGCCAAGATGCAGCAGAATAGTTTGATCATCGAAAGCGCAGGATGCACCTTTACTCTTGGAACGTTAGACGATGATTGAAATCGAAACAATACGCAAAAAACTGAAAAACTGCACCCCGCAATCTGTACCAGAAACCTATCGCCACCCTTATTCTGCCGAGGATATTGCAAGGGCAATACCTGCTGCTGTATTAGTCGCTTTACAATTACGGAACGATATTTGGCATGTTCTTTTAACAAAACGGAGCACAACCTTGGAAGACCATCCAGGTCAAATTAGCTTTGCTGGTGGTCGTCAAGACAGTAGCGATACTGACAGTAGAGAAACAGCACTTCGTGAAGCCGAGGAAGAGATAGGCTTGCCGCGTCATCAAGTCGAAATACTGGCAACACTCAATCCGCATTTCATCGCACGAAAATATCTGGTTACCCCGCATGTTGGATTGGTCGGAACATTCACACCAAAGATTGATCCCATTGAAGTTGAAGAATTATTCAGCGCACCGCTTGACTTTTTTCTTGATGATCAAAACTGTACACCAGATCAGCGTTATCCTGATTATGATGGTTATCAATTTGACTATAAGGGTATGAATATTTGGGGCGGGACAGCATCTATACTATTGAACTTAAAGAATATCCTGAAAAATGCTACATAAATTCATTACCGTTATTTTACCGCTTTGCACCCCAATCGCGCTGTATGGATTGTACTGGTGGTTTAATCGCCGTTCACAACCTCATAAAAACCGAAGTTTTCCATGGTTCTGGCTGATCGCTATCGGCATGAGCCTAATGATTATTGCTCTGCTCGTCTTGGGTATGGTTGACGAATCATAAGCCCTTACCGTGTTTTCGGGGCGACTCTACGGTAATTTAGCGCTTCGGCAATATGGGTCTTGGTCACAGTACCACTTGCGGCAAGGTCGGCAATACTGCGCGCTAAACGTAATGTCCGGTGATAACCACGGGCAGAAAGCTGCATCTTTTCACTCACCTTGATCAACATTTCCTTTGCAGCGGTATCCAACCCAACAGTCTGTTCTAAATCATGTGCCGATAAATGGGCATTATCACTAATATCTACTGGATTACCCATACGCTCACGCTGGAAAGCGCGTGCTTCAAGAACCCGCGCCCGTACCGTAGCAGAGTC
>JAHDDM010000159.1:2408-3599 GCA_020629355.1 Rhodospirillaceae bacterium | reverse complement strand
ATATTGCCGCAAATTGGGAGAATGACGGTAATAAGGTTGCTGAACGCTGGTGGTTTGCTTAAACGCTTCTCTTTTCTTATCTTCGCGCATTTAGGGCGAAAACTCTACCTGCATCGAAATCTTAGGAAAAGAGAAACGTTTAATATAGGCTATAGGAGCGCAAGGCCTCTAAGGCAACCGCCTGGCCTGTCTCCAGAGATTCCGCAGCGGACTCTGCCAGAATTTGCGCCTTTAGGCCGTCTTCAATCGAGGGGCTTACAGCCGCGCCCTGTTCTATTGCAGCAACAAAATGTCCGATTTCATTACGATAGGCCGCTTCGTAACGCTCAAGGAAAAAATGCTGTAAAGGTGCGCGTGTAAAGCCTTCCGTACCCGCGTATTCGACACTGCTTTCATGCAGATTATCGGCTCTCAACATCCCCTTCGCACCGTGAACCTCGATCCGTTGATCATAGCCGTAACTAGCGCGTCTTGAGTTTGATATTTGGCATATCTTGCCTGTTTCTGTTTTCAGCGTCACCACAGCGGTATCAATATCGCCCGCATCCCCAATGGCAGAATCCACCAAGCTCGATCCCACAGCATAGACCGATATGGGGTCTTCCCCCAACAGAAACCGCGCCATGTCAAAATCGTGAATCATCATGTCACGAAAAATCCCGCCAGAGGTCTTGATGTACGCAATCGGTGGCGGTGCAGGATCACGAGACAGAATCGTCACCAGTTCGACATTGCCTATGTCCCCTGCGGTAATCCGCGCGGCAACAGATTGAAAATTCGGATCAAAACGGCGATTAAAGCCTGTCATAAACGGGACTTTATATCGCGCCACCACCTGCATCGCGGCCTGAATATGCGCAAGAGAACGCTCTATCGGCTTTTCGCAAAAAATTGCCTTGCCGTTCTCGGCGGCTTGAGTGATCAAGTCCAGATGGGTATCGGTGGGTGAGCCAATAATTACGGCATCAATATCTTTTGCATTCAGGATACCAGCACTGTCGCGGACTTCTACACCATATTCCGCCGCCAGAACCAGAGCCGCTTCTGGCACAGCATCACAAACCGCTACCAGCTTCGCTTTCGGTGTTTGACTCAGTGTACGGGCATGCACCTTACCGATACGACCGCAACCAAAAAGACCTATTTTGATCATTCTGCATTCCCCCTAAAGCTGCGCAAAACCTGCCGCGC
>JAHDDM010000159.1:0-2308 GCA_020629355.1 Rhodospirillaceae bacterium | reverse complement strand
CGAATCCTGTCTTCATCAAGGCCGCCTTGTTTATTCTGTTGCAGATGGACATTCCCCACCGAAATTGCCATGGCATCAATGCCCGTTTCTGCGGCAAATTGCGCGGCCTCAGAGGGGTCTGTTCCTTGCGAAGCATCCCCCGCATCATAGCCGACAAAACCTATCTCGCCTTCACAAGAGACACCATGTCGATGAGCAAGCTCCGCAATTTGCGCGGTTTCAGCGATATTGTGCGCTAAAGGCTTTCGTGAACCGTCAAACATCACCGAGGTAAAGCCGCTTTCAATAGCCTCCAAGCATTCCGCGTATGTGTAGCCGTGATCCAAATGCGCCACCACGGGAACAGAGGCGGCTTCGGCTAAGTGTCGAAACATTTTGCCCAATATCGGCAAAGGCGTATGGGCGCGACAGCTAGGGCCAGCTTGAAGAATGACGGGAACATTTTCCGCTTCTGCCGCCGCAACGTAGGCGCGCATATCCTCCCATCCTAAGCAGACCAAACCACCCACGGCATAGCCACCGCTTAAAGCAGGATCAAGAACCTGTTTCAGAGTCGCCAATGTCATTTGAACTTGGCAATCATATCTTTAATACCTGGTATGGTTTCAATCTGATAGGCATGGGTAGGCTGGAAATACTGTATCAGAGACCGTTGTGAAAGGCCGCCTAAAATCGTGAAATAATACATCTCGTAACCAGGTAAAACGGCACAGGGATGATAGCCCTTATCGATGCACACCGTTGACCCATCAACAATATGATAGGCATCACCAGAAAGATTATCTTCGCGTTGTAACATCTGCACACCAGAGCCGTGGTTTGGTCGGAAACGGAAATTGTACGTCTCGTCATGGCGGGTCTCATCTGGCAGACGATCCGTATCATGCTTGTGACTCGGAAAACCAGACCAGCCCCCTGCCCCCACGGTATATAATTCACTCACCAGCAAACGCCCTACCTTGCCATGCTGCTTCTGACCCAAGATATGCTTGATTTTACGATGGGTCTTGGTGTCGTCCGAACCGTACTGTACCAAGTCAAGCTCGTCTTTCCGCACCGAAAAAGGCTCTAATACCTCATCATAGCGCGCACCCGCGACAAAGACTTCCGCCGCTTCAGACAGGCAAACCATGCGCGCTTTTGCACCGCTTGGGACATAGACCCCTTCTGGCTCGCCATCCCAAACATCAACCCCGCGGCCACCTAATGCTTGAAACTCAACCCCTTCGACTGCAATGTCCACACTGCCAGTCGCGGGAACAATACAGGTCTCGTAGCCTGGAACCTGATAGTCAAAGGCATCTCCCTGTCGTAGCTTGATGATATTAAAGTAATTTAACGGCACATGCGAATGGTCAACATCGACAATGGCTTTATTCTGGTTATCAAAGGGAGGAATATGCATAGGGTTTATTCTTTCGCTGGATTTAAGGCATTATTGCCAAGAAAATGCTCTAATTCTGCTGTAGTCGGCATGGCAGGGGCACAGCCCACCCGCATCACCACCATGGCAGCACAGGCAGAACCACGGATCACAGACTGTTGCAGGTCAAAGCCGTTTGCCAAGGAAGCAATCATCCCGCCCATGAAGCTATCGCCTGCACCAGTGGGCTTCAATGCCGTAACGGAAAAGATACCCGTGCGAAATTCGGTATCTTTCGTCATGGTAATCGCGCCTTCCGCGCCCATCTTATAGACCACTATACGGGCTGAATCCCGAACAAGAGAACGGGCAAATTCCAGACCCTTATCGTAGCTTCCCGCCATCACGCCGAACTCATCATCATTGCCGATAATCATATCGCATTGCTTGGCGGCTCTGGCATAGGTTTCCGCTGCTTCACGGGCTGAAGACCAGCTATAGGGCCGATAATCAATATCAAAAATCAACGGCAACCCTGCGGCTTTGGCACGATCAAAAGCTGAAAAACAGGCATCCCGCGACGGTTGCCCCGCCAGAACCGTTCCCGTCGTGATCAGCCCATGAAAGCTGGCGTAATCCAGCCCTGTAATATCGCTTTCATCCATATAAAAATCAGCAGCATTATTACGGTAAATCACCGATTGATGATCCTCGACACGACTTTCCACCACCGCCAGCGAAGTACGGCACTCCCCCGCAACCCTGCGAACATGATCACGATTGATATGGTATTTATCCAGTTCATTTTCCGCAAAGCGTCCAATGGCATCATCGGAAACCGTCGTCACCAAAGACGCCAGACAGCCATGCTTCACTAAGGCCACCGCGATATTCGCTGACGAGCCACCCAAGCAACTAAAGAAATGCGTTGCCTCTTCGGTTTTT
>JAHDDM010000158.1:709-3605 GCA_020629355.1 Rhodospirillaceae bacterium | reverse complement strand
GCTGTAAGGCCAAGCGGCGTGAGCGATAAAAGTGTTATAGCCTGTCTCATATAATTTGATTATATGAGACAGGCTATAACACAGTTTCGTCATTATAAACATATGGACAATACACAAAAAGCCAGCCGTTTTTTACGGATGTTACAGCAACGGGATTCAGAATCCTTTGCAGCGGGGCTGGCTGATCCTGAAGCGGTGATCGCAAAATTGCTCACCAAAGACCCCACATGGCCCGAAAAATCCAGCACGGAACTTCGCAAGATTATGCGCAAGCGCAAACGCGAACTGGTGCTGTTATTGGCGGCGTTGGACTATAGCACGACAATACAGCCGCGAATTCCATTGCTACAGCTCACAAGGCATTTAAGCGACTTTGCAGCTTTGGCGATTGATGTTGGATTAGAGTCTTTGATGCGCGAGCAAGGCTTTGCTGATACCCAAGGCGTAACCGTATTGGGCATGGGCAAACTGGGTGGCTTTGAGTTGAACTATTCCTCGGATGTGGATTTGATTGTGCTGTTTGACCCCGAACGTTTGAATCGTGCTGCCGAAAAAGACGACAATCATCGCCGTATTCAGCGCGTCATTCGCTATCTGGTCTTGTTCCTCGAGCAACCAGAAGCAGAAGGCTATATCTTTCGGAGTGATCTACGTCTGCGGCCTGATCCGTCCTCGATGCCGCTTGCTGTCGCGGTGGAAGCCGCGGTGCAATATTATGAAACCATGGGTTTGGCATGGGAACGCGCGGCAATGCTCAAAGCCCGCCCCATCGCGGGAGACCTTAGTCTTGCAGAGGAATTTTTGAATCGCATTTCCCCTTTCATCTGGCGCAAGAATCTTGACTATGCCTCGATTGCCGATATTCAAGCCATTCGCGCCCGCACCTTGCAGCAAAGAAAATCTGAGACCCTTGACGGGATCAACATCAAACTAACCGAAGGCGGTATTCGTGAAATTGAGCTATACGCACAATCTTTGCAGTTAATTTGGGGCGGGCGCATCCCCGCATTGCGCATCAAACCAACCCTGGAGGCTCTCAAGGCTCTTGCGGATGCCAATTTAATCACCGCCGATATTCCACCGAAATTACGCGCGGCCTATCTGTACTACCGCCGATTGGAACATGCCGCGCAATTACTCGATGATCAGCAATGCCATTCTCTGCCAGAGACAGCAGAACATTGGCAAGATTTCGCCACCCTGATGGCTGAGGAAACAGAGAGCATCAAAGCCCGCACGGAATGCTATCTGAATACGGTGCAACAGATTTGCCAACCACAAGAGCAAGAACATTCCGAACTGGCGCTGAATGATGATGACCAATGGCTTGCAGAGTTGGGTTATCAGGATATAACTGCACTGAAAGCCATTACCGAACGCTGGCTTGGCGGCGGTTATCGCCTCACCGCCAACCAGCGCGCCAGACGATTACTTGAAGAGCTACTGCCGAAATTACTGAAAGCATTCGCTGCCACCACCGCACCCGATGATGCTCTGGCGCGAATGGATCGATTCCTCGAAGCCCTGCCAGCAGGGGTGCAGCTTTTCAGTCTCTTTGCCGCAACGCCAGAGCTGTTGAGACATTGCGCCGATATTATGGGCAACGCCCCGCGCTTGGCGCTGAGCTTGGCAAGCAAACCTAGCCTGTTTGAATATCTCCTGCACAGCAACCAAGAAGAACCTCTACCGATTCTGCCCTTGGCGGTCTCTGGTCTCGAAGATACCCTTGACCACTGCCGCCGCCTTGCCCATGAAGTGGAATTTCGCACCTCGGTGGGCTTTATGGCAGGCAAACTTGAGCTCGATGAACTCATGCAACAGCAAACTCAGACCGCCGAAGTCATCATTAGCCAGACCCTCCGCGCCCTAAGACAGGAAAATCAAAAACTACCAAAGCAAGGCTTTGCGATTCTTGCGCTGGGGAAATTGGGCACAAGACAGTTAATGCCCGATTCTGATCTTGACCTGATGTTCATCAGCAGCCCTGATGCCGAAACAGGAAATATCCCGTATATCCGGCTCGCACAGAGACTACTGAATGGCCTGAACGTCGCCACCGCCGAAGGCCGCCTATACGAGGTGGACTTGCGCTTACGTCCGCACGGCGATTCTGGTGTACTCTGCAACACCTTCGCAAGTGCGCAACAATATTATCAAGACGAAGCCTGGCTTTGGGAGCTGTATGCCCTGTCTCAGGCGCGCGTGATTTATGCGGATAGCAATATCGAAGAAGAAGTCCTGAACTGGCTTTCGCGGATACAGACACAGAAGCATACAATCGATGATCTCCGCCAGGGGATTCAAGATATGCGTCCACGCATCACTGCTGCGTTTCCCGCTCAAGGGCTGTGGGATGTAAAACATCACGCTGGCGGCTTAATAGACGGAGGCTTCTGTCGGCAATATCTACAAATGTATCTCAGTCCACAATATCCTGAACTGATCGGCGCAACATTTGCCGAAGTGCTGAATATCGCTGTAACACAGGGTTTGATTTCATCTTCTCTGGCTGCCAAGGCCACCGAAGCGCACGATTGGATGATTCGCCTTCAGGCAGGATTGCGCGTCTCTGGCGGTAGTAAAACGCTCCGCCTTGAGAAGGCTCCACCGGGGCAACGCCGCCTGTTATCGCGTTTATCCAACACCAAAGATTTCAATAGCCTGGAGACCCGCCTACAAGAAAGCTACGTGAGTGTTCAAACCCTCTACAATCACCTGTTTGGATAGAGCTTTTTATATGACACAGGCTATACGACATAAGCTATAGCCTATCCCATATAAAATGATCATATGGGATAGGCTATACTCTTTTATCGCTCACGCCTGTCGACCTTACGGCCTTGGCTCCGTGGGGGCAGCGCATGCGCGCTGGTCGCGCGGTCGCGCTCCTATAGCC
>JAHDDM010000158.1:0-699 GCA_020629355.1 Rhodospirillaceae bacterium | reverse complement strand
GGCTATATCTGCATTCTGCACTGGGATACCAGTCGCCAAAACAATTCGAGGCAAAACAACAAAACAAAATCAGACAGAATACTCTCTTAAAAAATGCTGGCTAAAATGGGGGCAGTACACGGTTTTGCACGTTTTCGCCACGCTTTAGTTTTTCAGCTATTGTTTCTAACTTGTTTAGACGCTTAGCTTCTTCAGCAGTAAGTTTGCGACGTGGATTAGCTTTTTCAATTCGTTCTTGCAATAAGTTACGGAAGATTACCAGTTAACTGCTTTTGGCTTTCAAGCCATTCGCTCATGGTTAATTAACGCCTAGTGCGTTTAAGATTGAGGTTTTGCTTATTGTTCCAGGAAAATTATGCTGAATCAGAGATGTAGTAAATTCATGAAATAACCCGCTATTCCATCCCTCACCAGTTTCAGCTGCCGCTGACGATTCCGGAACAAAGTAAGTGCTAAACCCACGTTGCTGCATCCCAAACATTCCAACTCTTCTGCCGATGATGCACATGTTAGAAGCAAAGCCCATATAAATAATATTCTTTATTCCGTTCTCTCGTAACTCACGTTCGAAATTTTCACTATCCCCGTTCGAATGATAGCGCTTTAACAAGTCTCCTTCTTCAATCATAGCCTCAAGTTCAGCGAATAAATCTTCTCCATATCCAGCACTTGTATCTTCATTGGTAAATGCATACTGCT